>JBAXGL010000120.1:0-7916 GCA_037139375.1 Bacteroidales bacterium
GGAATTGTATTTATTGACGAAATAGACAAAATCGCCCGCAAAGGCGACAACCCATCCATCACCCGCGATGTGAGTGGAGAAGGTGTTCAGCAAGGGTTATTGAAATTGCTCGAAGGCTCAGTTGTGAATGTGCCACCACAAGGTGGTCGTAAACATCCTGAACAGAAATTTATTCAAGTCGACACCAAAAATATTCTATTCATCTGTGGAGGAGCTTTCGATGGTATTGAAAAGAAAATAGCTTCACGACTCAACACCCGCACCGTTGGGTATGCAGCCGTTAAAGAGACTGAAGGTATCGACCGCAAAAACTTGATGCAATATGTTGCTCCGCAAGATTTGAAATCATTTGGTCTGATTCCCGAAATCATTGGCCGATTGCCGATACTCACATACCTAAATCCATTGGATCGAAGCGCTTTACGACGTATATTGACAGAGCCTCGCAACTCAATTATCAAACAGTTTGAGAAACTATTCGCTATGGACGAAGTGAAGCTTACATTTACCGACGAAGCACTAGATTTTATTGTGGATAAAGCGATAGAATTTAAATTAGGAGCTCGCGGTTTACGTGCCATCACAGAAACTATCATGATTGATGCCATGTTTGATATTCCGTCGTCCGATGTAAAAGAGATGCATATCACCATTGATTACGCGCAACAGAAATTAATAAAATCGAACTTGAGTCGTTTCCAAATCACGGAGTGATGCGATTTAATTAAAATATCTTCACAAAAAGTTGTAAAATTCATTTTATTCTGTTTAACTTTGTTAGCAAGGATATTGAAGTGAATTTTTATCGATATTTGTATATGGCGAAAAAGAATAATTTAATAGAAGACCTTAAAAAACATTTTGGGTTCAATAAATTCAAAGGGACTCAAGAGGCAGTCATCATTGAAGTGATGAACGGGCACGATGCGTTTGTGTTGATGCCTACTGGGGGTGGCAAATCTTTGTGCTACCAACTGCCCTCTTTGTTGCTCGAAGGTACGGCTATCGTGATTTCTCCATTGATTGCATTGATGAAAAATCAAGTGGATGCCATGCGCAACTTCAGCGAAGAAGATGGTGTAGCTCATTTCCTTAATTCATCGCTGAATAAATCGGCTATCGATCAGGTGAAAGCAGATATTTTGTCGGGCAAAACAAAATTGCTTTATGTTGCACCTGAGTCGTTGACCAAAGAAGAGAATATTGAGTTTTTGAAACAAGTGAATATTTCGTTTTACGCTGTAGATGAAGCCCATTGTATCTCGGAGTGGGGACACGATTTCCGTCCAGAGTATCGTCGTATTCGCCCTATTATCAACGAAATTGGGTCTCGTCCACTGATAGCCTTAACAGCTACAGCCACACCCAAGGTGCAACACGACATTCAGAAAAATCTGGGAATGATGGATGCTAAAGTATTCAAATCTTCTTTCAATAGAGAAAATTTGTATTACGAAGTTCGTCCGAAAAACAAAAGCATTGAGAAGGAGATTATAAAATACATCAAGCAGCAAGAGGGGAAGGCAGGAATAATCTATTGTTTAAGCCGCAAGAAAGTAGAAGAACTTACCGAAATACTTCAAGCAAACGGAGTTAGCGCTTTGGCTTACCATGCAGGTATGGATTCTTCTGCTCGATCATCCAATCAAGATGCTTTTTTGATGGAAAATGCACAAGTGATTGTGGCAACTATAGCATTTGGTATGGGTATCGATAAACCCGATGTGCGCTATGTGATTCACTATGATGTGCCGAAAAGTCTGGAAGGATATTACCAAGAGACAGGACGTGGTGGACGCGATGGTGGCGAAGGTCAGTGTATAGCTTTCTATACACACAAAGACTTGCAGAAATTGGAAAAATTTATGCAAGGTAAGCCCATAGCCGAACAAGAGATTGGCAAACAGTTACTGCTCGAAACAGCAGCATATACCGAGTCATCGGTCTGTCGGCGAAAATTACTGCTTCACTATTTTGGAGAAGAGTATAAAGAAGAGAATTGTGGAAATTGTGATAATTGTTTAAACCCAAAGAAACAGGTGGAGGCTAAAGATTTATTAAGTACAGTCATCGAAACAATCATTGCTTTGAAAGAGAAGTTCAAGGCTGATCATGTGGTTGATGTTATTTTAGGAAAAAAAACCAGTGAAATATTGTCTTACAACCATGAAGATTTAGAGACTTATGGTTGTGGCGTAGATGAAGATGAAAAGACTTGGCATGCTGTGATTCGTCAAGGATTAATTGGCGGTTATATAGATAAAGATATTGAAACCTATGGCTTACTGAAAGTGTTGCCAGCAGGTCGTAAATTTCTAGATAAACCCGTATCATTTAAGATTACTACCGATAACGAGTTTGACGACAACGAAGATGATAAAATTGTACAAGGCGGTTCTTCAAGTGCCGCAGATACTGTTTTGTTTGCGATGTTGAAGGATTTACGTAAGAAAATAGCAAAAAAACTTGATCTCCCTCCTTATGTGATTTTTCAAGACCCTTCGTTAGAGGCAATGGCAACAACCTATCCTGTGACAGTAGATGAATTGCAAAATATACCTGGCGTGGGTGCAGGAAAAGCAAAACGCTATGGTGAAGAGTTTACGAAATTGATTAAACAGCACGTAGTTGAAAATGAAATTGACCGTCCAGAAGATTTACGTGTACGAACCGTTGCTAACAAATCGAAGCTCAAAGTGTCTATCATTCAGAGTATAGATCGAAAAATAGCTCTCGATGACATTGCTGTTTCTAAAGGGCTTGAATTTACAGATTTGCTGGATGAAGTAGAAGCAATTGTTTACTCAGGCACGAAAATCAACATCGACTATTTTCTAGATGAGATTATGGACGAAGATCACGTAGATGATATATTCGACTATTTCAAAGAAGCTGAATCGGATGATTTAAATGAAGCAATTAATGAATTAGGGTCAGATTATCCAGAAGAAGAAATCCGATTGGTGCGCATCAAATTTTTATCAGAATTGGCCAATTAATTTCAAAGAAAACGTACTAAAAAAGAAGTCAAAAAACCCCTTTTCGAGAGGGGCTTTTTGATTAAATCAATTTATCTACAATTAAGCCTCTTATGACCGTTAGATTAAATAAATTTATCAGTGAAAGTGGTATCTGTTCTCGTCGCGAGGCTGATAAGTATATCGAAATGGGGCAGGTGCTTATCAATGGTCGAAAAGCTCAGATTGGCGATCAGGTTTCGGTTCGCGACAAGGTGATTGTGAACGGACGACTGGTGGAAGGCAAAAAAGAGGAAGATTTTATTTTTCTGGCATTTAACAAACCGGTCGGAGTTACATCTACGACTGAAATTGGCGTAAAAGATAGCATCATTGATTTTATTGGTTACCACGAACGCATATTCCCCATTGGTCGCCTCGATAAGGAGTCGCAAGGTCTGATATTTCTAACCAACAACGGCGATATTGTCAACAAAATTCTTCGCGCAGGTAATCGCCACGAAAAGGAGTATTTGGTGACTGTCAACAAGCCAATAGATGATAGATTTATTGAACGAATGGGCAATGGCGTACCCATTTTGGGAGAAGTAACAAAAAAATGTCTGGTCACAAAAGAGTCACCATTTGTGTTTCGAATCACGCTGATTCAGGGATTGAATCGCCAAATACGACGTATGTGCGAATATTTCGAATATGATGTCGTTAAGTTGGAGCGAATTCGTATCATGAATATCACCTTGAAAGGATTGCCCGTGGGCGATTGGCGCGAACTGGACTCAAAAGAGATGGCTGATATTTATGCTGCAATCGAGCATTCATCGTCCACAGAAGAGGCATCGCGCGGAGTGAAAGTGACAAAGAAAAACATTGAACATCAAAAAGTCGCATTGCCTAAGAAAACCACAACTCCTTCTAAAAAAGAGTTTGCCATCAATCCAAAATCCAAAGAGCTGAGAGGTGGAGTTCAAAAGAAGGAAAAGCCAACACATTTTCATCCATCGAATAAGTCAAGAGGTAGAGCTGCAAAAAGATAAATTTACACTGCATTTTAATATCCAGACCATGAGAAAATCAATTTATTTATTCATTATTCTTGCACTTTCTTTTGAAACTATTTCGGGTCAGTTAAGGCTATGGAATTTGGAGAAGTTAAGCAGAGCTAAAGCTGAAAATCCAGAATTAGTTGAGCAAATTGTAAAGAATGCCGACAAGTTATTGACAAAATCGGTATCGTCGGTGATGGAAAAGAATAAACCTGCGCCAAGTGGTGATAAACACGATTATATAAGCAATGCACCATACTATTGGCCAGATCCTGCCGATCCAAACGCACCATATATTAGAAAAGACGGTGAGGCAAACAAAGAAGTTATAACACCCGACAAAAAGAATATGGGAGCTATGACCAACAGTGTCATTGATTTGGCGTTGGCGTATTACCTCACTTCTGATGAAAAATATGCTGCTAAAGCAGTTGACAATCTGCGTATTTGGTTTTTGAACCCAGCAACAAAAATGAATCCAAATCTGAATTTTGGACAAACTATTTCTGGTCGTCTGAATGGGAGAGGACGTGGGGCGGGTATGATTGAATCCTACCAATTTGTAAATATGCTTGACGGAGTAGAATTGTTGAAAAAATCGACTGGTTTTACCAAAATTGATCAACAAAATCTGAAAAACTGGTTCGAAGAGTATTTGAATTGGATGATGACCTCGGAGGTTGGCAATCAAGAATATAACGCCAAAAATAATCATGGAACAGCATTTGATGTTCAAGCAATTCGATATGCTTTATTCGTTGGTAAAGATAATATTGCACTCAAATATTTGAACGATTTTCCAATGCGTCGTCTTTTTGCTCAAATAGAACCCGATGGAAAGCAACCTGCCGAGTTGGCTCGAACAAAAGCGCTGCATTATTCGGTCTTTAATTTGATTCACATCCTTGATTTGTGTTTTATTGCCAAAACAATGGATGTAGATTTGTTTCATATGAAAGCTGAAGATGGCAGGAGTATTTCAAAAGCACTAGAGTATCTGACTCAATTCTCAGGAAAATCCATAAGCAAATTCCCTTATAATCAGATTAATGATTGGGATGGTGCCCAAATTAATTTGTCGCTACAACTCTATCGTGCTGATAAGTTTTTTGAAAAGCCGGTATTTGAAAAATACTACAAGAAAAACATGGATAAGTTCGCAAAGAACAAAACCGTCTTACTCTTCTGATGAGTATCAAAATTGGTGGTTATTTTTTTATGTTTAAAATCATCCGTGTTTACTGACTCTACGCAATTTTTCGTCATCAATTATTTTGATTCGGCGCCCATCAACTGAAATGATATGCTCTGCAGCAAAAATAGACAATGTGCGAATAGCGTTAGAGGTAGTCATATTGGACAGACTGGCCAAATCTTCTCGTGAGAGATAAATGTTTAGAGTTACACCATCTTCTTCCATCCCGTAGTTATCTTGTAAAAAGAGTAATGCTTCAGCTAAGCGACCTCTAATATGCTTTTGGGTTAGATTTACAGTTCTGGCATCTGAAATACCTAAATCTATAGAAAGTTCCTTGATAAAAAAACAGGCTAATGCGTTATTGATTTGAATCAATTTTTCAATAACATCCATAGGTATTAAGCAAATAGTGGCAGATTCAAAAGCTGTAGCAGCTGTAACATAGGGCTCATTTGCAAAATATGCACGATAGGCGAAGTATTCAACGGGTTTAAGCATCCTAATAATTTGCGATCTACCACCAATACCATCCTTGAAAATCTTAATTTTACCTCTAATTAGGCACATCATTGTTTTTGGAATATCTCCCTCACAATAAACAATTTCATTTTTCTTGAAATGTTGAATTTGATGAGTTCTTTGCACCAAAGCTTTTTGATCGTCTGTGAGAAGACTGAACAAATTTGGAATGACATCTGCCAAATTTTGAGATATTTGTTCTTTATCAGCCATATAGAGTGTTAAATAACATAATTATTCATCACAAAAGTAAAGTTTATTTGTGATTTGACAATCAATAAAGTATTAAATTTTTTATAGATTTGTTTATTATCTTTACAAATTAGTCAAGATTACATAGAATTGGAATAAATTTGAGAGTTTTGTACCCTAATTTTGCCAATCGATATCTGTTTTTTTTGTTGATATTGAGAATTTTAAGAAAATAACTGTTCAACATTATGAAGATTATTAATATTGAAGAATTACCTTCAACTAATCAGTTTCTGCAAGAGTATATTCAAAAAAATGATTTCGAAGAAAGCCTTTGTGTGAAAGTACTTTTTCAGACGAAAGGACGTGGTCAACAAGGCAATGGATGGGAATCTGAGTATGGGAAAAACCTCACATTTAGCATTGTTCTGTGTCCGAAATTTTTGTTAGCTGCAGATCAATTTATACTGTCTCAAATAGTCTCTTTGGCAATCAAACAGACTTTAGATCAATACATTGATAATGTAACAATTAAATGGCCAAATGATATTTATTGGAAAAATAAGAAAATTGCGGGTATTCTGATTGAAAACAGTATTATGGGACAAAATATTGAACATTCAGTCATTGGTATTGGTCTCAATGTAAATCAAGAGCATTTTGTGAGTGATGCTCCGAACCCGGTTTCTTTATTCAATATCTTGGGTAAATCTCTTGAAGTAGACGTTTTAATGAGCAAAATATTGTCTAATTTATTGTCGCTTTACAAAGAATTGTCTGAGGTTACAGGTGATAGAATTCGCAAGTTATATACGGATAGTCTCTATCGGTTGAACGGCTACTTCTCTTTTTCTGACGTGTCTGGTCGCTTTGATGCAAAAATAGAACAAGTGATGAATGATGGTCGTCTTTGTTTAATTACCGATAAGGATGAGCAGCGATTTTACTATTTTAAAGAAGTGGCTTTTGAAGCATAGATTTAGATATTCAAGGTCATAACATAATCATCAAGCAGATATTCACCTAAGTAATTGTCTTCTTGGCGACTTATTCTGAAGCCAAATGCTTTATAAGCCTCTATCGAAGAGGTGTTTTTTCTATTCACATTTAAGATGATTTTTTTTGCGCTATTGGTTCGAGCATATTCAATGCCGAATTGAATAGCCCTTCTGCCAATTCCCTTCCCTTGATGGCTTGGGTAGATGTATAGTTTCTCCAACTTACAAATGTCAATCGAGGGCATGTCAAATGACATAAATCCTACTTCAATATCTCCATCTACAATAATCACCCAGAATTTCCCACTCTTTAAACTATCAGCAATCACATTCCTATTATACTGTATGTCGAGCATGTAGATTATTTGCTCAATGCTAATAATACTAGGGTAGTGGAGATGCCAAATCTCTTGAGCAAGTTTTTCTAATAGTGGAACATCTTCTTCGGCTGCTATTCTAAAAATACACATAACTAGCTTAAAATGACAAGTTATTTCCTTGATTTGTTGAATAATTTTGAGGCGCGTTGTTCAATTTCTGATTCGGTCACAAGACCCAATTCCTGAACTGGCGATCCCGCTACTGGAATATAAACTAATAATGGTATGCTTGAAGCCCTAAAATAGTCTGCCAATTCGGGCTGCTCGTCTACATTCACTTTGTAAATAATAATTTCAGGATGTTTGACAGCAAATTCACTCAAAATTGGTGTAAGTTTTCGACAAGGACCACACCAATCTGCATAGAAATCGATGATTGAAGGTTTATTCCCGAGATATTTCCACACTTTATTCGTTTCAAAATTGTGCACTTTTTTTAGAAAATCAGACTTTGTCAGGTGTATAATAGTTCGTGATTTGCTATTTTGAGCCTTCGCGCAATAAGTAGCACTAAATAAGAGGGTAAGCAAAAAGAAAATTTTAAGTCGTTTCATAAATCAATATTATTATAGTAGAATTTGTGACCATAAAAGTATAATTTCGTTTTG
>JBAXGL010000121.1:0-7905 GCA_037139375.1 Bacteroidales bacterium
CTCAAGTACTAGAGGTTGAGTAATTGAATAATTGAAAAGGTAACGCATCGGATGGATGGGTTGCCTTTTTTTATAATTTTTTTCAAAAACTGACTTCTGAAAGATGTAGCTTTGTACCTATCTTCCTACAAAAATGAAAATGATTGCGAATATTGGTAAGGGTAGATTGCGGTTTTACGAAGTATCAATCAATCATGCCGATATATAATAATTTGTTTTGAAACTAAATGGAGGGTTCATTTGTTATAATATGCAGTTTAACAGTAGTATGTAATAGTTGATATAGTAGAAGATGAGCAACAGACCTGTATTTGAGATTGATGGACGATTTTTGTACTACGCTTTTTTGGCGGGTGGTAATAAGATTTTGGAAAATCAATCGGAGATCAATCGAATCAATGTGTTTCCGGTGAACGACAAAGATACAGGCACTAATCTGGCCTCTACAGTACGGTCGGTTTTGGATAATATAAGACCTCATAAATCTTACAAAACTACAGTAGAAAATATTGCAGAAGCTGCGCTAATAGGTGCTCGGGGAAATTCGGGAGTGATATTTGCGCAGTTTTTGTATGGTATGAGTCGCGAGACAAGAAACACCCCTGTGGTCACTTTTGCTGAGTTCGCGGCAAGTATTAAACGGTCTATTCCGTATATGTACGAAGCAATATCGAACCCTGTGGAGGGCACTATGCTGACGGTCATCAAGGAGTGGAGCGATTTTATTTCTGACGAACGGCATACGATTAACGATTTTAAGAAAATCATTATCGAATCGCTTGAAGTTCTGAAGCAGTCGTTGATGGAAACCAAAACAAAGCTGAAAGTGTTAGCTCAGTCGAACTTTGTTGATGCTGGTGCTAAGGGCTTTGTGCTGTTTATTGAGGGCATTATCGATTTTATTCAAAGCAGAAATATTCGTCAGTTGGTGGTGCAGCAACCAGAATTGGTTTCGCTGATTCACACTGAAGAGATGGTGGACGACAAGATAAATTTTCGCTATTGCACAGAGGCTATTCTGCGGAATTGCAGTGTAGATAAGCCTGTTTTGAAAGACTTTCTGAGCCAAAATGGTGATTCGGTGGTGGTGGCAGGTTCCAACAGCCTGTGCCGATTGCATGTGCACTCCAACGAACCAGCCGAACTGTTTTACAAGCTTAAAAATTATGGTACCATTACCTTTCAAAAGGTGGACGATATGGTGCGACAACACGAAACGGCTACTCAGCGCAAGTGGAATATTGCCATCGTGACCGATTCTACGTGCGATTTGTCGGACGAGTTACTCGATTTCTACCAAATAAATGTCGTGCCGCTAAATCTCAATTTCGGCGAAAATCACTTTCTCGATAAGGTGACCATCAAGCCCGAGCAATTTTACGAAATGCTGGAGAGCAGCAATGAGTTTCCGAAGACTTCTCAAATCAATGAACGTGCCTTCACGAATGTCTATTCGCATTTGGCATCGCACTACGACGCAGTGATTTCGTTGCACGTATCATCGCATTTTAGTGGTACGTATTTGAGCAGTGTGAGAGCAGGAGCAAGAATAGCTAGTGAGTTTAACAAACCTGTAGTGGTTATTGACTCTAAAACGCTATCGGGTTCATTGGGTCTAGTGGTGCTGCGTGTAGCACAAGCTATAGAATCAGGTTGGTCGCTCGAAAAAATCACCAATGCGACTGACCAGTGGAAAAAAGATGCCAAAATATTCGTCAGTGTGAAGGATTTGAAGTACATGATAAAAGGTGGTCGGGTATCAAAAAATAAGGGCTTCGTAGCTAATCTACTAGGAGTGAATCCCATAGTATCTGTGACAGAGAACGGAAAATCGATACTATTTGGTCAGGCTTTCAGCCAAAAAGGGAATATCAACAAGGTAATGAAACACGTTACTAAAATCAGCAAAAACCGATCGATTTGGAACTATATCGTGTTGCATGCTCACAACGAATCGGGAGCTGCTATTTATACCGAGTGGATGGTAAAACTTACGGGAAAACAGCCTATATCGGTGGTGAATATTTCACCTGTGATTGGTATGAATGCTGGTATTGGTACTATTGCTGTATCTCTCATGTTCGAATAGATTAAATAACTCACAATTCATAACTCATAATTCATAACTCAATATGTCTTTATCCATTCAATCGTTGTTGTTAATTCTATCACTTGTTTCTGCATTGTGGGTGGTGAGTGTGGTGCTCAAGAATGTGAGTATTGTCGATCTCTTTTGGGGGATGGGCTTCGTGATAGTGAATAGCTATTATTTCTGGCAAATGGGCACACAGACTCCGAGCCAGGTGTTGTTACTTTTGCTTGTTAGTATTTGGGGATTGCGATTATCGGTGTACCTTGCGTGGCGAAATATTGGCAAAGGAGAGGATTTTCGTTATCAAGAATTTCGGCGGAAATATGGCGAGAAAAACTATTGGTGGATCAGCTATTTTCAGGTTTTTCTGTTGCAGGGAGTGCTGATGTGGATTATTTCGTTGCCACTGTTGGCCGTGAACCAGTTTGCAACAAGTGATAGTCTGACGTGGCTCGATTATATGGGGTTAGTATTTTGGACGATAGGTTTTCTGTTTGAAGCCGGAGGAGATTATCAATTGGCAAAATTCAAGAGCAATCCAGCAAACAAAGGTAAAGTGCTCGATAATGGTTTTTGGAGATACACCCGTCACCCAAACTATTTCGGTGATTCGGCGGTTTGGTGGGGATATGGTTTGCTTTGTTTATCAACTGGACACTATGGTTATGTCGCGGGTTCGATCATCATGACGTTGCTCATCATCAAAGTATCTGGCGTGGCACTACTCGAAAAGACATTGAAAGACCAAAAGCCTGAATATGTGGAATATATGCGCAGAACGAGCTCGTTCTTACCTTGGATTCCGAAAAAAAGAATTTGAAATTAACACATAACTCAATATGGACTTTATCACAAACAATATTTGGTTGATTCTTTTTCTGTCGTGGGGTTTACCGTTGACTATATATCGGAGTAAATTCCGTAAAATGGTATATCAAACGGATAGTTGGACAATCAATATTAAACCTGTTTTTATGAAAGAGCTTAAAGGATTGATTGGGAATTTGTATCCCGAGAATGCAAAATATAAAAAGTTTAGGAATTTCTATCGGTTTTATCTGTTTGTCTATCTGATATTATTCCTTTTCTACATCGATTTTAGTAGTTATTCGCAAACAAAAAGCACCAATAATATGGAAAAAGTAGGAGTAGGGAGCTCCGTTCCCGCGTTTTCGTTGAAAGACCAGAATGGAAAGGATTTTGTGTTAGATTCTGTGATTGGAAAATCGAATCTTGTCATCTATTTTTACCCGAAAGACGATACGCCAGGTTGCACCAAAGAGGCTTGCTCGTTTCGCGATCAGTTTGAGGTGTTCAAGTCTGCTGATGCCCTGATTATTGGTATTAGTGGTCAGACTGTGCAAAGTCATTTCGATTTTGCGAAAAAACATCGGTTAAACTACACTTTGTTGAGTGACGAAAATAATCGGGTACGTAAATTGTTTGGAGTGCCAACCAATCTGTTAGGTCTGTTACCCGGACGCGTTACTTATGTGGTGAATAAAGCGGGTAAGGTGGTGCTTGTGTTTAATTCGCAACTGAAATCTGAACAGCACATTGAAGAGGCACTGCGAATACTCAAAGAAATGAAATGAACATTGCCCTCGAAATAATAGTGTTGATTGCAGCTTATCTGTGTGGTTCGTTGCCGTTTGGCTATTGGATCACTAAGCGTGTAACTGGCAAAAATATACTCGAATTTGGGAGTGGAAACATCGGATCCACCAATGTGCGACGCATTGCCGGTGAACGAATGTCGAACCTCACGCAGGTTTTAGATATGATGAAAGGGTTGCTTCCTGTGTTAGTGGTCTGGTTGCTGCGTGAATTTAATATTACAACGTTTGAGCCTTTTTTCATCTATTTGGTGGCGTTGGCTGCGATTTTAGGGCACAACTACAGTATCTTCTTAAGTCTGAAAGGAGGGAAAGGCGTGAATGCCACGTTAGGTGCGACGGTGTTGCTATCTCCAATCTCGGTTTTTGGTGCTGTCTTAATCTATTTTTTGGTAAAAAAGCTGTTTCATTATGTGTCATTGGGCTCACTCTTTATTGCCGTTTCGATGCCGTTAATTGATGTTTTTATCCATCCCATATCTTACCTGACCTACTACCTGCTTATTTGTGCGCTGTTAATTGGTTTGCGCCATATTCCAAATATCAAAAGATTGATAGCTGGCACCGAAAATAAGGTAGAGTAGCGGTGTTACTTCTTCAATAAGAACTCCAACGGAATATGCAAACGTTTATTCCACGACTTTTCACTGTGATCGTCTCCCGGATAGAATTTTGTTTCCCAGTTTTTCGAAGTAAATCCTTTTAATCTCATCAGCGAATCCACATTGTGTTGCAACGGTGGATAGAGTGCATCCAACGTCTGATTACCATAGTCGAAATAAATTTTATGTGAGGCATAATTGGGAAGTTTCACACCGAGATAATCTATGAATGCTTGTGGAATAGGATTGGCATCGACTGAAAAAATGCCTGGCCAATGCGTTGAAAGACATGCTGCGCCACCAAAAATGGTAGGGTACTGACATATCGCATACATCGAAATAAGCCCGCCCATGCTGCTGCCGGCAATAAATGTGTGAGCTCGATCTTTGTAGACAGAATATTTTTTTTCTATGACTGGTTTCAGTTCGGTAACCAAAAATTTCAAATAGTTGTCAGATACAGGTTTGAAAACCTCAGTTGTTCTGCCAGATGCTTGCAGCTGTTTGGTAACGAAATCTTTTTGCTCGGAAGTGAGTGATTCAAATGGTTTCTGAGGGAAGTAGTCTGCGTGTCGTGTTTTGTCGCCGTTCCACACTCCAACAACGATAAATCTTTGTGCTTTGCCATCTTTCATCAACTTAGTTGCTACTTGATCGACGTTCCACGACTGTTTGTTCCAGGTCTGAGTACTGTCGAACAACATCTGCCCGTCGTGCATGTATAGTACCGCATATCGCTTTTTAGGAGTGTATCCATCGGGCAACCAAATATCAACGTTGCGCGATGTGACGAATTTAGAGGGGAAATCTGGGATTCTTTGAATGGTTCCCGATGACACTTTGGGAAGATTTTCTGCAGACAGCGTTAACGCGCCGAATATGAGCATACAAAGAGCAGTTTTTGCATTCATTGCATTACGATTTAAGGATAAACTCAACAAAAATCAGTATGTTTAAGGAGAATTCAAATAGAAAGTTGACGAAATGGCGAATAAGGATGATAAAATGAAAAATCTGCTAGGTGGAAAAGTTATTTGTTAATTTTGAAAGGCGTTTTATTGTTTTGTAAATATCAGATAATCAGTCATTTAAAATATTTTAATCATTTATAAGATAGTTGGTTTTGAATTTTTAACTCTTAGAGTGTTAAAATGCAGCGATACATTTATATTTTTGCATTGGTTTTGCTGAAAATAGCTTAGCAGACTAACCTCAGACGCAATAAACAATTAATAGTAAACTATATAGAATTATGAATCAATCTGTTGATATCAGAGCGCTTAATGAGAAAATAGAAGCGAAAAGCTCTTTTGTGAATATGGTGTATATGGGAATGGAAAACACCATTGTGGGACAAAAACATTTGGTGGAATCGTTGCTGATTGGTCTCTTGTCGAACGGACACGTTTTGCTCGAAGGTGTGCCGGGTTTAGCAAAGACTTTGGCGATAAAAACTTTGGCTTCGTTGATTGATGCCAAATACAGCCGCATTCAGTTTACGCCCGACTTGTTGCCTGCCGACGTAATTGGTACAATGATTTATAGTCAGAAGAAAGAGGAGTTTCAAGTAAAAAAAGGTCCTATTTTTGCAAACTTCGTGTTGGCAGACGAGATCAACCGTGCTCCAGCCAAAGTGCAAAGCGCACTGCTCGAAGCAATGCAGGAACGTCAGATTACGATTAGTGAACAAACTTATAAACTAGAAGATCCGTTCCTCGTATTGGCTACTCAAAACCCCATCGAACAAGAAGGAACTTATCCACTACCTGAAGCACAGGTAGACCGTTTTATGCTCAAAGTGGTGATTGGTTATCCTAAGAAAGATGAAGAAAAACTGATAATCCGCCAGAATATCGGAGCACCTCGTGCCGATTTGAAACCAATTCTTACTCCAAAAGACATCATTGAGGCGCGCGAAGTGGTTCGCGAAGTGTATATCGACGAAAAAATAGAGCGTTACATTGTTGACATTGTTTTTGCTACACGCTACCCCGAAGAGTACGGACTTGGCAATCTGAAAGACATGATTGCATTTGGAGGTTCGCCTCGTGCGTCTATCAATCTTGCTTTGGCGGCTCGTGCGTATGCATTTATCAAACGTCGTGGTTATGTGATACCAGAAGATGTGCGTGCTGTGTGCCACGATGTACTCCGTCACCGTATCGGCTTGAGCTACGAAGCTGAGGCTAATAATATGACATCTGAAGAGATTATCAGCGAAATCTTGAATAAGGTAGAGGTGCCTTGATTGTGTTCGGGATTGAATTCTTTTGCTGAGTAATTGATTAACTGATTCATAGAATTGGCACATTGAACAGATGGAAACAGTAGATTTATTAAAAAAGGTACGTCAGATAGAGATCAAGACACGCGGCTTGACCAACAATATTTTTGCAGGAGAATACCATACGGCTTTCAAAGGAAAAGGTATGGCGTTTTCGGAGGTGCGGGAATATCAGTATGGCGACGATGTGCGCGATATCGACTGGAATGTTACTGCTCGCTACAACAAACCTTATATTAAGGTTTTTGAAGAGGAGCGTGAACTGACGGTGATGTTGTTGGTGGATGTGTCGGGTAGTAGAAATTTTGGAACGGCAAACGTGATGAAAAAGGAGATGATGACCGAAATTGCTGCCACAATTGCGTTCTCAGCTATTCAGAACAAAGACAAAATAGGTGTGATTTTCTTTTCAGATAAAATCGAGAAGTTTATTCCACCAAAGAAAGGTCGGAAACACATTCTTTTTATCATTCGTGAATTGATTAATTTCGAACCACAAAACACAAGTACTAACATTTCGCAGGTGTTGCGTTATATGACTGGAGCAATAAAAAAACGTTGCACAGCATTCTTAATTTCAGACTTTATCGACAACAATCACTACAAAGATGCCCTGTCGATTGCCAATAACAAACACGATGTGGTAGCGGTGCAAGTGTATGACAAACGCGAAACAGAATTGCCAAACGTGGGACTCATGAAATTGAGCGATGCCGAAACCAAAGCCGAGCAATGGGTAGATACTTCATCCGCAAAAACACGTCAAGCATATAGCCAATGGTGGAATGGCAAGCAGCACGAAATGAACTCTGTGTTGAAGAAAAGCCGTGTTGATTACGTTTCTGTGGCTACCGACGAAGACTATGTGAAAGCTTTGATGGCATTATTCACCCGACGAGCCTGATTTTAAAAGGAAAAAGAAAAAGGTTATACCTTGGTTTTTTTGACTGACAATAAACGACTTATGACTTACGACTTACGACTTAATATTAAATATCTGGTATCAATTTTGCTTTTTCTGCCACTTTTTGCACAAGCTCAAGTAGTGACTGTGAGGGCAAAGATTGACTCATCTTCTATCTTGATTGGAGAGCAGACACGGATACATCTCGAACTTTCGCAAGAGAAAGGCAAAGTGTTACAAATGCCTGTGTTTGACAAAGCAATTATGCCAGGCATAGAGCTGCTGTCAGTCGAAAAGCCCGATACAACAGAACTTGACAATAACCGTATCCGCATCGATATGAGTTATTTGGTGACATCGTTCGATTCGGGTTTGTACTACATTCCACCGTTTAAATATGCTTTGGG
>JBAXGL010000122.1:0-7854 GCA_037139375.1 Bacteroidales bacterium
AATAATTGGGGTTTAAGATTAAAGATGTGAGTTTTTTTTTCTTATTTTTGTAGCTCCATGCAGCAAAACAAACATTTATCACATCTACAAATCAGTGAATGAGCGGAATAAGCGAAAAACAACTTATTGAATTCTGCCTGAAAAACGATCGTAAAGCACAAAAAGAGCTCTACGACCTTTATTCGCGCAGAATGATGGGAGTTTGTCTACGCTACAGCAACGACACAGAGACGGCAAAAGATATGCTGCAAGATGGTTTCATTAAGCTATTTACGCATCTAAAAACCTTTCAGTTCAACGGCTCGTTTGAAGGCTGGATGCGTCGCATATTTGTGAACACTTGCCTTGAGCATTTGCGAAAAAATGACGTATTGCACGACGCAGCCGATTTAGAACACGCGGCAGCACCACTTAGCGAAAGCAATTATGGTGTGGTAGAGACACTGTCTGCACGCGACTTAATGAAGATCATTGGCGAACTGCCTAAAGGATTTCGAATGATATTCAACATGTACGAAATAGAAGGCTATTCGCACAAAGAGATTGCCGATGCGCTCGGAATAACCGAAAGCACCTCCCGATCTCAGCTCACACGTGCAAAACAAATATTAAAAAATAGAATTCAAAGCGAATTCTGACCCAAATATGACTGAAAAAGAGTTTGACATTCTGATTAAACAAAAGCTCGATGCATTCGAAGCCGATATTCCCGATGCATGTTGGGATGCGATTTCGCAATCATTGCCTACCGACAACCGTCAGCGTATTATGCCGCTGATGTGGCAACGCGTGGCAGTGGCTGCTGTGCTCGTTTTGGGTGTCAGTCTGGCAAGCTATCTTTTTATTACAGACAAAAACTCTGCTGTTCCTTACACCAATGTGGTCACAATTAAACACACCAAACAGATTGAGCCCGCAAAAACTCTTGCAACCAACGAACGCAAAGCTACATCAATAGCACATAAAAAATCACCAATTGCGCATGTAGCACTGACCACTGCGACCCAAAAACCTGTATTTGAACGATTTAATGCAGAAGAAATCAGTCAACCAAGCCTGAACAGTATTGCTCAAACCATTCCCCAGCCATCTATAGCCGCCGACACAATACAGAAACCTCTATCGGAATCGGTACAAATAGAAAATGTGGCGGCAACGAAACCTCAACAGAAAACTACTGAACAGCAAATTGAGGAGTTTATTCGCTTGGCAGAATCGTTGAAAGACGAGGAACCAATCGACATTCCGAAAAATGGGAAGAGTAGTTCGTTGGCATTATTGGCGGGTCTACCCACAAATGCCAGTTCTACACCAAGTGGTGAGTTTCGCACCCTGCGCTCCACTTCCAACACAGGTGAAGTCGTAAATCTACTCAATGCGTCACAATCGAGTGCCTCGAGTGGCGTATCTACCCGTCGACATTCATTACCTCTTTCAATTGGATTTCTGCTTAACACAGAAATTTCAAGAAATATCATGATAGAGACTGGACTTCACTACACCTATTTGCGAAGCGATCAGGAACAAACTGGTTTGCCTTACTACAGCAACGAAATACAGAAACTCCACTATTTAGGCATTCCCGTCAGTTTGACCTATCAATTTGCGCATACCCGCCGATTCTCTTTTTATGCCAAAGCTGGTGGAATGTTAGAGAAAAACATTGCTGGAACATGGCTCGAAGAGGTGAAAAACAACAACCAAACCATCTATTCGGCATTGCAGCACGATCTGGAAGACAAATTGCAATGGTCGGTGCACACGGGTGTGGGCATCAATTATCGACTATTGGGTTGGCTCAATCTCTACGTCGAACCATCGTACACCTACTTCCCCGATAATGGAAGTAATATAGACAACATCCGAAAAAAAGAGAAATACGAACTTTCGTTGCAAGGTGGTCTGAAAGCTATTTTTCAAACAAGATAAGCAAAGAAGAGTTCGTTAATAGACCTAAACTATATTGAAATGAAAATCAATTACAGCAGATTCCCCATCGTTTTACTTTTAGTTCTATTGTTTACGTCCTGCCTTAACAACAATCAAATCGGCAACTATCAGACTTTCAATGGTTTATTTGGCAGCATCGTCTATGAATCGGGAGTAAAGCTTTTCAGAATGGATATGGATGGAACACTGCTTTATTCACAGAGTCTGGCTCAGCTGAATGTAGGTGACCGCTATATTGCATCGGTTTCGATAAACTACGATAATCAGAGTTCAGACTTGAAATATGTGGCTGCCACATTCAATCAATTGAGTAAATTCAGTAAAAAGACTGTTTTCGACATTGATGCCATCGCAAAAGATACCTTCAAAAACGATCCAATTATAAATTTCACTTATGCTTATCTCATCAATGTGAATAGTGAGCTCTTGTTCACCACACAGGTGTATTTCTTTGCTTCGAATCCTTTTCACAGCTTCAATTTAGTGAAAAATAGTTTGGTAGCAAGTGATACTCTGAAGCTTGAATTGAGACACAATAACAAGCAAGATGGCGAATTGACTAACTCATTCAGCGACTTATATTCATTTACGCTGAATCAATATTTAGATGGTGTTATTAAAGGGCAATCTAAAGTGATAGAAATCTCTTACAAAACGACACCGACGTTGAGAAAACAATTTATCACCTATACTCCATAATAAGTTGAATTCTTTATTCACTCACCCAGTCGGCTGAATAAGGAACTACAGGCGCTCCTTTGTAGTATAAGTCTTCTGCCAAAGGGATTTTCACCTTATACAATTTACCCGAATTATTGAGAATAGATTTGCCTCTGAGCCAGGCATTAAAGTCTTTGAGCAAAAAATAGGTAGTATGATTGTCTCTGGCAAATTGATAAAGATCGTCCACTGAACCATTCACAATCACCTCATTGCAACGGATTGGCTTATAGAGTTGATCTGACTTCAACACAAAACCATATTTTCGTGGATGTGTAAAAAGCTCTTTTGCCGCCAAAATACGAAACACATAACGCGAAGTCTCTTCGACCAACCACAAATCGAGCGATGTTTCTGCCGATTGATTCTTCAATTCAGTATTGATACGCCCAGGACCAATATTGTAAGATGCCGCTACCGACGACCAATTCTTGAACTTGGAATACAAATCTTTCAACATCTTGCATGCAGCCACAGTCGAAAGTTCAACATGATATCGTTCGTCAATGGTATCATTTACTTCTAAACCATAAGATCGTCCAGTATAAGGCATCAACTGCCACAAGCCGACCGCTTTGGCAGGCGACAAAGCGCGAATATTGAGACTACTTTCTATGACAGCCAAATACTTCATATCTTCGGGAATACCCATTTGCGTTAAAATAGGGTCAATCACTGGAAACAGTCGATTTGCTTTTTTCAGCAATTGCAAAGTAGTGGAGTGCATATAGGTCATCGCCATCATCTCCCGATCAAAGCGTTCATACATATCGTAACGCGTAAGATTGATAGTATCTCCACAAAACAACACATATTTCGGGATGGAGGGTGCAACTACAGCCGAAACCTCAGGAGTGCTCTGAGCTATTGGCTTCGTAGGCTGAGGGTCAATATCGGCTGCTGATAATAAAAATGTAGTGCAAAAGAAGGAAAGGAAAACTAAAGTGAATGTCTTCATAAAAATTTGGAATCTCGAAACTTTATTTACCAGTAAACACATTGACAGCACCTTTCAAATTATACTTTTTCCCTTCGGAGCCCTCAGCTTCTATTACATAGAAATAGACACCTGGTGTAGCATACCTTCCACCAATCTTTCCATCCCATCCTTTTGCTGGGTCGGTCCAAGTAAATAACTCATTTCCCCATCGGTTGAAAATCCATCCATTGAATTTCAAAATTGATTTGTAAGCAACCAAGAACACATCATTTTTACCATCTCCGTTTGGTGAAAAAGCATTCGGCATATTCAATGATGATTCTGTTACTTCGACTGTAAACGTTTGAGTGCTATCTAGACAACTATTATTGGTATTACTCACAGTCAAACGCACATAATATATTTTGGCCTCACTAAATGTATATCGAACTTCCTTTGCCGAAAAGGTCGCAAAAACGTTACTAAATTTGTCGTCAGTAGCAAATTCCCACGAGTAAAAAGTGGTAGTTGGTTCATTGGCATAAGCATCGAACGTGACATCAACTGGAGCAGAACCACCGAGATCGCCCTTTGTTTTCTCAAGTTCATTGTCTGCATCACGTGGAGTATGTTTCGCCACCCCTTTTGCACTCACCGCCACAGCAGTATATTCTGGCGTAACAACATTTTTATTCAAGCCCCAATGTGCCGAAAAAATATCATCGCCCAACGCAAATGTAGTATTCATAAGTGGAGGTTCAGTCAACAATATATCAGCAGACAAAGAATTGATCGTCACAACATTATCCTTTGACACATAAGCGCTGCTAGCATCCGAAAACTCCATGGTTTTGAATTTGATTGGAAGCTGAATATCAAGTAGTTTACGATTCGAAGGAAAAACAGCTTCGTTGTATCCCATGCTGTATAAAGACGCAGTAGGTGTCAAATGCAACTCATCACAAGGAGAGAGATTGACACTGCTTACAGCTAATGCAGTAGCCTCGTATTGCTTATAATCAATAATCCATATTCGATGTATGTCGGCACCATCTTCGAGCACGTAGCCAGTATTGTTGGTCAATCCTTCCAAGGTAGAGGTTAACGATTCGGTATCTTTTAGCAGTGTTTTCGCAGCAATATTGTTGGTATAGCTATACCATTTGAGTGTATTTCCTGTGGTAGAATTGAAGGTAAGTTTTGCATGATCTAAACCATATAGCACATACACCCCATCCAAGCCACTCGCAGGGGAAACTTTTTGATAAGATATCACATCCTTTTGCCCACCTTCAACAATAATTTTTTGCGCAGAAATTGAGCCGATGACAAAAGAAAAAAGAAGCAATAGAATTGATTTACGCATATCGATATATAAATAGAATTCGTTTGACAAAATCACCCCAAAAATAATACAAATCCCCGTTAACCACCATTTATTTATGAAATAAAAATGAGAGCTTTCTATTTTAACCACATTATTGTAATAATATTGCTAATTTTGCATGGATAATTTCAAATTCGTTTTTGACCATTAAAATGTTATGCGGGCATTCAAATTTTTACTTCTTCAGGTAGCTTTGTGGACAATCGGAGCAACATTTGCACAAGATTTACCCTATAAAAAAGAGATAACAGACGGTAAAGAGTATTACCTTTATCAAGTGGAATCGGGTGAAGGACTATATTCGGTATGTCGTAAATTCAACGTTTCGCAAGAGGATATTTTGAGAAATAACAAAGACGCAGAAAACGGACTACGCAATGGGCAAACATTACGCATCCCCACCAAAAAATCTATTGCTAAAGTAGATGAATCAGGATATTTCTTCCACACCATCGACCAAGGCGAAACACTCGGATCAATCGCTTTGATGTATGGCGTAACGACTGCATCCATCAAAAAACTTAATCCAGAAGCCGACCGAAATATAAAAATTGGGTTTACACTGAAAATACCACAAACTGTGCATGCTCAAGAAGCGGCAACCCTCGAAAACTACAAATACCATACCATTTCACCGCGCGAAACCCTCTTTTCGTTAGCTCAAAAGTACAACGTTTCGATACAAGACATTCTCAATTCAAATCCCGGACTTTCGGCAAGCACATTTCAAGTAGGCAAAGTCGTTCGTATTAATCTGGCTAAAGGCAACAAAAACAACAAATCGACTGAAACTGCCGATGACGAATACATACAATACACTGTGCAAAACAACGAATCGATATTTAGCATTTGTCGCAAGTTCAATATATCTGCCGATTCACTGTTGTTACTGAATCCTAACTTAAGGAATGGATTTCATTCGGGGGTTATTATTCGTGTGCCCATGCCAAAAACAGCAAACAAAGAGAGTGAAAAAGAGAGCGAAATAACCGATACAAACCAAAACAAGAAAGCAGAAGGCGAAACACCCATATCCATCAACCAAGAAACATTGAAAGTCGCCTTGTTGCTTCCATTTATGGTGGATGAGAAAGGAGAAGAGTCAGCCAAACTATCTCGCCGCTTCATCGAATATTACGAAGGTCTGATGCTCGCATTAGATAAATTGAAAAACGAAGGCATATCGGTAGACCTTCATGTTTATGACACAGGCTCAGAAACCAAATCTATCAGTAAAATTCTTCGTTCTACTGATCTTACAAATGCCAATTTGATTATTGGACCTGTATTTAACGAGCATATTTCACAAGTTTCTAAATTAGCGAAAGAGCAAAAAATACCTTTGATCATTCCATTCACGTCGAAGAATGACGATGTATTGTCGAACCCCAATATCGTGCAGATAAACACACCCCACTCCTATCTGTATGCGGGAGCAGCACAGATGTTTTCAAAGAAGTTTAAAGGCTATCAAATCATCTTCCTGGAAGAATTAAACAAGGTAGAAGACAAAGCTGAATTCATATCTGCGCTCAAGACTGAACTCAAACGTAGGGCTATGGTTTACAAAACGTTTGTGGCAAAAAATGGCGACGATTACGAGCAAGTCGCCTCGATGCTGTCAACTTCTCAAGAAAATATCATTGTGCCCACCTCCGGTAGCTTAAACGACATCAAAGAGATTGTACCATCGCTGCAAAGTGTTGCAATGAATAATCCGTCCATCAAAATTTCTCTTTTCGGATACCCCGAATGGCAAACCTACATCAAAGATTATCTAGATGCTTTTCACTACCTCAACACCTATATCTATTCTACTTTTTTTGCCAATTCCACAGCTTCAGACTATAAGGAGTTTGCCACACAATTTCACTATTGGTATCAACGCGAACTGATCAACAGCTATCCGAAATATGGATTATTAGGCTTCGACACAGGGCTTTATTTTATCAAATCACTTGCGACTACTGGAAATAATTTTGACAAAAACGTCTTTAATAAAGGCTACCATGGCATACAAACGGGTTTTTCGTTAGAACGTGTCAACAATTGGGGCGGATTGATTAATAAAAACGTCTACCTCATCAATTATGGACGTAATTACGAGATTACAAAACTTATTTCTGACAAATAATGAGACTTTTTCTATACATCGTTTTTGCAATTATAGCCACTACTACAGTGCAATCACAAAAATTCCACCCCGAGACACTTTTCGGAGTAAATGGTGGCGCCACGTTCTCTAAAATCGATTTTATACCCACTGTTAGTCAATCCAGGTTGATGGGACTAAACGGAGGAATCACTGTTCAATACATCTCTGAAACCAACGTCGGACTGCAAGTAGAGCTTAACCTGAGTCAGCGTGGGTGGAAAGAATCGATGAATGATCCAACACAAAGCTACAGCAGACGACTGACTTACATCGAATTGCCATTTTTAACTCATATCTATTTTGGTCAACAAACCTTTCGCTATTTCGTGAATCTTGGCCCTAAAATTGCATATTTGCTCAATGAAAAAGAGTCGGGGGACTACAGCGGCGCAACAAACGCTGAAATTGGGTTGAAAACCAATCACCCCATCGATTATGGCATTTGTGGTGGCACAGGCTTTGAGCTTCGCACCAAACTCGGAATTTTCGTTATCGAAGGTCGATACAGTTTTGGTCTTTCAGATATTTTCTACAATTCAAAAATTGACCCTTTCAGTCGCTCATCCAACCAAGACTTTGCAGTCAACCTCTCCTATTTGGTGAAGTTATAAACGCACAAATCCAATCTGGAAATCTCTTATTGGATAGATATGTGTTTTACCCGCTCTTTTTTCCTATCTTTTTCGTTATAGAACCGTATTTTGTTGGAAGGTTTCTTGTTAA
>JBAXGL010000123.1:0-7820 GCA_037139375.1 Bacteroidales bacterium
CAGGTCTTTCAATCGATTCTACAGAGAAGTTGCAGAACAATATGAAACTCAATAGTAAATAAATGTTTTTTTTCATGCTATTTTTATTGTATTGATTTATAGACAAATAATTAACTTTGAAACAATTGAGAGATTATATTTTTAAAACAATCGTTCTTTATTTTGGTTTGTAATCTGCCAGAATTGCATTTATTTAATGAATAGCTTAACTAAACTTGATAAACCAGCATTTGGATATATTTTGAAAATATACAAGCCTGAACTAAATCCCCGAGTATCAATAGAAGCTTCATTACCACTGCATTTTACGTTTAGAATTTTACTGCCCAAAAGATCATAAACATCAATTCTGTTCAAATCAGTTTTGCTACTTACTCTAATACTCTGGTTTGCTGTATAATATATATTTAATAATTTAGTATCAGATAAAATTGGCAATGCATTTAACCCACCCTGAATCAATTCATTATTGAGAGTGAGGTTGTCGACATTAGCGGATTCAATTTCTATGAAATCGCTACAATTCTTACTCGTAACATCAGTACCATTTATATTTATGTTGGACAGACTTAAATTTTTCAACGAATTGCTATAACCTGAACCAATCAGACTATTATAACAAATAACCGGACATGTTACCTTAATATTACTAAATGCCATACTATCAATTTTTGTATGGTAACTTTCGGAAGTGGTCTGAAACCAACCCGGGTTAACTGATGGCACAGTTGAATCAAGGTTATATACATCAAATATTCTATATAAAAAAGGAGCCTCAATACGAATATCTCTGAAAGTAAAATTCTTTATTTGTATATCCATTGCAGTGACAACCGCAATAGCAGCCCTGCTTATGTGTGGCCAGGGATTGTCCCAATCTGACCCTACGAAATAGCCAATAATATCTATATCTTCAACAATGCTGTTAGCAAACAAATGTATTCCATCTTGTACGTCACGAAAAGTTTCTTTTACCATAACCGGATGCGCATTCTCTCCCTGCCAAATCACACAATGCCTTGCATGTGTATTATGATTTATCTTTAAATTATCGTCGTGAGCCTGAAAAAAACAGTTTTCTATCAAACAGTTATCATTTACATCCGTACAATCAGAATTTGCATGCCAAGCACCAATCATAGCAATATCTCCAATATAACTTCCGCGATATAATCCAAAACATGCACGGTCTGTAATTGTGATACCCATAACAGAGTCCACACTAATTATCTGACTTGCCAAAGGGAGAGTTTTTACCCATTTATGATTAATTCCTGATATAATACCCCTACCCGTTATTTTAGACTTTCCATCTCCGGTTAAGGCGCCGTTAATCCGTGCTTTAACATACGAACCTCCTTCAAGATAAAAAGTTTGTCCTTTTAAAATCTGGGTATAATTGAATGGTGTACTTCCTAGTTGTGACAAATCATGAACGCCCGGAGTAAACCATATTGTTTTATACTGATTTAACTTAGTTTGCGTTACTAAATCACCCAGATGAACAACAAGGGTTGTTGAAGCAGTAGAGTCAGGAATCGACTTTTCAGGCTCATGGGCAAATACGAAGAGCGGATTTTGATAACCCTGATACACATAATCTTCCAAATTTGTACCATGAAAACTAGGCCGAGCCTTTTCAACAGCATAACTATTTTTCCAACTTGAAATTGGAATATGACCTACTCCTTTATCATTATATACCTGCATTGCAGCATCGTAATTAGGTATTACGGCTATCTTTTCGGGTCTATCAAGCTGAAATTCAATTATATTTCCATCCTTTATTGTACAGGGAATATTATAAGATAAAGGCAGCACTTTAGCCGATTTCAAAGGAAAACTAATATCGCTGGCAGAACTGTTCACCTTAATTCGTACAGTTACAGTTCCGGTGAAGGAGAAAATTGTGCTGGAATTTCGTTTCGGGGAGTTTTGAGTCATGATTTTGGGCGTTGGATCTGCAACTCCTTTTTGACTATATAGAGTGTATTGACCCAGACCATAGGAATAATAGACAAAACTTTTCAACGTATCTGTTCCTTGAATAATGGAAACTTCATAATCAGAAGATTGATATTCTGGTGCGTTGGGTAAATTATATGTCCAAACACTCTTATTTCCAATACTCAAATCTGCAGGAAGTTGAGCTTGAGAATAACCTGATACAACAAGAATCAATTGAAAAAACAAGAATACCAACACAAAAATCTGATTGCTAGATTTAATGTTTCTCGCAAGTGAAGAATTAAACATTAATATGTGTTTTTGATTTTTCATTATAGGATAAAAAGGATTTGATTAATTAATTTCTTTTATTTTCAGAAAACTACATTTATGTGGAGTTAATTGGACTGTATACGAATTTTCGAATTTTCCAATTTTCTTTTGATTCAAGACATCATTCAGAAGAAGCTTACTACGAAGACCTAATTCTTTAAAATCAATTGTAATTGATTTGTTTTCAGAAGCATTAAGATTCAAGACAAGTAAAGCGACTTGATTATTCGCCAATTTTTTCATCCAAATCTGGAAATCAGGATCTTGTTTGACCATGATTCCTTGTTCGGTAGTATCCTGATCAATGGAAATAATTTCCTTGTTTAAAACCAGTTGTTTTTCCTCTTTACTCATTGATAGTGGATCGTTACCAAGGAAAAGTGGTGCTGTCATAATACTCCACAGACAAAAATGGCTTTGTTGTTCTTTGAAAGTTAATCCCTGTTCTCCTGTGACCAACATATCGGGATCGTTCCAATAACCTTTGCCCGCGTAGGAGGCATATTTGTTATTTAACTCGGCTATGGCCATCACACTCATGAAAGAGCGATTCTCCCTTTTTTCAGAATTAAATATTGCACCTTCTTTTTGCCTTTTAGATTGGATATCGAAAGTGGTTCTTGACATGTTACAAACTTCCGGATTCCACTCCCTAAATTTATAGGCACTAATGTTGAAAATCATATCTCTTCCGCAATTATTTAACAATTTACTCCATTTAAAGTAGGTGTCATGTATTGATCCTTCACTCCATCCCGTTTTCGTTTTTTCGCAGCTTTTACAAGTATCTCCTTTTTGCCGACACAGATCAACTTTAACAAAATCCAGCCCCCAATCAACAAATTGTTTTACATGAGTTTCCTCCCGGTTAAATCCGCCAACAGGGTCTCCGCCACAATCATGAGTTCCAGGAACAGTGTGCACTCCGAATTTGAGACCTTTTGAATGAGCATAATCTGCCAAAGCTTTCATACCACTGGGGAATTTAACTGGATCTGCAAGTAATTTGCCGTCACTATCCAGTTTATTATCTCTCCAACCGCCATCTACAATAATGTAATTATATCCGGCATCTTTCAATCCATTTTTAGCAATGGCATCAATCACTTCGCGAATTTTCTTTTCATTTATCTCCTGTTTTCCATACCAATTCCAGCTATTCCAACCCATAGGTGGTGTTTTGCCTAATTCAGCTCTTTTCTGGGCAAAAGATGTAAATGTAAAACTGAAAAACAAGAAAGTGCTAAGCAAGAATAAATTTAACTGCCTCATATTCTGATATTTTTGCATAAATGAAATTATTATTTATTTTGTTTGAGGTTTTGCTTTTTGCCATCCCTCTTTCCACTGTTTTGTCAATTGCTTAACCAATTTGGCTTCACTAGGTTGCATAGCAATGTTCACATTCTCATTTGGATCTTTTTCGTGATCATAAAGTTCTAACGCCAACGGTTTCTCAGGATGTCGCTTGTCCATCCAATAAGTAAAGCGATAACGATCTGTTCTCATAGAATACCCGAAAACATACTCGTTATACTTCTCTACAGAAAAGTCATCCGTATCAAATTCCTGAATATTTCTCTCTACTCTATCCATCAAACTGGCAAAACTCTCTCTGGTTTTCGGATCTAAAGGTTTACCAGCCCATTCTCTTACCGCAGGGCAAGTCGTTTGCGTGAAGGCTGCTTTTTTCCAAGTTTTGGATGGATCATTCAACAAAGTGACGGCACTTGTACCTTCCAGATGACTTGGCAATGATAGACTCGCCAATTCACACAGCGTTGGATATACATCTACAAATTCCACAAGTCCGTTAGCCGATTTCCCATTTCCTTCTTTGTGAGGGGCAGCAATAATCAAAGGTGCCTTTGCACAGGACTCAAAATCAGTGGTTTTACCCCAGAGTCCATGATCCCTCAAATTCCAACCATGATCTCCCCATAATATGATAATCGTATTTTGAGTTAATCCTTTTTTATCTAATTCATCGAGCAGACGCCCCACCTGAGCATCGATATAACTCACACAGGCATAATAACCATGGAGTAATCGTATCGCATCTTTATCTGAGATAGGACCATCTTTCGGCATATCTGTTCTGGCTCTCAATTCAATTGATGGATTCAAAGCCATGGGCGGACAATCCTTGGGAGCAAAAGAGAATTTAGTCAACTCTAGTTTTGAAGGATCATATAAATCCCAGTATTTTTTAGGGGCAATAAACGAAAGATGGGGTTTTGAAAATCCAACAGCCAGAAAAAAAGGATTACTATCACTCTGACGAATAGCTCTTATTGCCGCATCCGCAGAGATGCCGTCAGTATAAGCCTGGTCCGGTACATCCGCACATTCAGTTGCTGGTCCAGATAAAAGTGCTCGTGCATCTTCTCCAGCCAAACCTCCAGCCTTTAGTGATTCAGCCAATTTTTGATAGGCTTCTCGGTTTTCAGGAAGTTGATAACCTCCCAATGCCTTGATAGGATAAGGTTCATCCAATGTTTTGGCTTTGAGTTCTTCTGTCCAGGCATTTTTATCTTTGAAACCTCCATGAAAGACTTTTCCAATGGTCATGGTTTTGTAACCATTGTTTTTGAAATGCTGTGGTAGGGTTTCTACATCCGGATTCTTCGTCCTATAGTCGGTTGCATTATCAAATACACCAGTAGAATTTGGACGCAAACCAGTAAGCAGACTTGCCCGAGTAGCACCACTCAGCGCTTGCTGACAGTAGGCTCTGGTAAATACCACTCCACTTTTTGCAAGTCTGTCAATGTTGGGAGTTTTAACATGAGAAACGCCATAGCATCCAAGTTCAGGGCGTAAATCATCTACAACAATAAATAAAACATTTGGACGAACAGGTGTAGCAGCCTGAATCGTTTTGGTAAATGCATTTATTGAAAGGAGTGATATTGAAAGTAAAAACTCAGTTTTCATTGGTGTTTTTTATATACAGCTATATATTAGCAAATTGAATCCTATTTTAATATATCTCTTAACTTTATTCTTTTATTACCACAGGCAACCAAACACTCATGGTTGTTTTATTACTGCGATTTGCCCAAGCATAATAAGGGATTAAAGTCAAATCAAAGGACTTTCCTGCTTCCTGATTATAAGGCCTGTAAAGTGGAGCCTTTTGAGCATCATATTTAAAAATGCCAGGACCTTGCAAAGAAACAGTATGATTGGAAATTTCATTATTGATACTGTTCATTCCAACCACAGGCTTAAAGCTACCGTTTGACGGAATATATACAGAAGCAACATCGTATCCCGATGGAAGATCAGGTGATTCTACACAATACAATACCGGTCCACGCATGACTGCCACTTGATTGCGAGTCTCCTCCACGCGAGGATCTGCTGTCATAAAGGTGGTTTCTAAAGGGAAATTAACTGATATTTTGTCGCCCGCTTTCCAATTTTGTGTGATACTCACATAACCGTGATCAACCGCTGCGTTTTCCAACGATTTAGCATTGATTGAGAAACTAGCCTTAGTTGCCCAAGCCGGTACACGTAAACGAATAGAAACTGGTTTCGATGGGGCTTTGTTTATTACAACCTGAATGTCACCACTCCATGGATAATCTGTAATTTGCTCCAATGCAAATACCTCTCCTGTTGTTAATTTACAATTCAATTTATTTCCGCCATATTGGTGAATCCAAATTCCTGCATCATCTAAATTATAGAAATAGGCACTGATTTGGGCCATTGTACGTAACAAGTTTGATGGACAACAGATTTGTTTTTTTCCGAGAGATTGACGGTTGGCCATATCTGTGCCCCCTTTAGTTTTATAATTTTCTTCGTAACGACGCAAGATGTTGCGATAAAACCATGCTTTTCCATCAAGCGACATATCAGGCAAGAAACCATTGTACATTTCACGTTCCATCACATCAGTAAATTGACCATCAGGATGATTAACAAGCATTCTATAGGCCCACATGAAAGTCCCGATTTGCCCACAAGCTTCGTTATAGCAAGTACTGTTTGGAAGTTCGTAAGGAGCGCCCGCTGCTTCAGCTACAAAGGTATTGTTAGAAAGACCCTGAGCTTGAGCACTTACACCACCGTGAATAAACATTTTATGGAGTGTTAAATCATTCCATAAGCCTGTGATGGCAGATTCCAGCTCCTCTTCACCACTCTCTGAACATAAATCAGCAGAACCGGTATATAAATATGTGAAAAACACATTGTGACCGACTACCTCTTTAGATTTACGAACAGGAACCCTATCCTGAATGATATCAGAACCTTCATATCCGGGAACAAAGTTGGCCATAGATTGCTTTTTGGGGTTTTCACCACGACGATCCACAATCAATTGAGCACAATCCAAATACTTTTTCTCGCCTGTCAAACGATACAGCTCCACAAGCCCCATAAGGGCAGATGGATTATGAGCCAAATATGGTTTTACTGTCACTCCCACAGTTTTACAAAGGAAATCAGCAGAACGTTTGGCAATATTCAACAACGTATATTTCCCCGTCATACGATAATGGATAACACCAGCTGTTATAAGGTGACCCATATTGTAAATCTCATGATTTTTAGGATCTTCAAAACGGGGCTCTTTCTTCACCAAAATTTTTGCAGAGAGGTATCCATCCGGTTGTTGTGCTGCCCCAATTATTGCAATTGCCTCGTTCAACCTGCGCTCTATGTCAGGATTTCGAGTCACACGCCAAACACACGATGCAGCTTCAATCCATTTATACAGCCACTCTTCATGCCATGTTGTTCCTACATATTCACCCACTCCCGGTTTGGCCGCATTCCGTAAATTGTCGAGCACATGTCCTGCATTTGGATCGGCAAGTAATCGCCAGGACTCATCAAGGGTAACATCTGTTAATTGCTTAAAACGATCGGCCCAAAAACCATTGGTCCACTGTACTGCATCAAAAGGTAATGGTCGGAGTTGAGCATGCGGACTGTGGCTGTGGTCAACGATATAGTCAGCTGCAGGTACTTTATCTTTGGAGTCCTTAGCTACTATTGAAGAAGTAATTCCAATAAACGAAGTTATCAATAAGAAGAATTTAATTTGTAATTTCATTTTATTGAGAATTTATAATCACGTAATTTATTATTTACCGAATTATTTTTCCAGATGCTACTATTGCAGAATTCCGAAAACAATTTACAATAAAAACACCTTTATTTAGAGAATTAATATTCAATTGATTTGAATTTTCAGTATGATAATCTTTTACTAATCTACCACTGATATCCTGAATATTAATACGAGTTATACTTGATTTATCGTTCCAACTAATACTCGAATTTTGTCTGTTGTAAACAAAAGATACATTATCATTCAAGGGCGTTTGTATTAATGTATTAGAATTATTGCGATTCGAGAACATCCATTTCATGGTGTTTGGTTCGGGGTCGAAATCCAGACCGGCAGCTTGGGTAATATAGCCCTTCTTTAATGAGTCTAAAGGATAATTAACAACCGGAATATCAGACATCTGGTAAGTTCTGATCATGCGGGTTTCGGCACTGTGACCGATACC
>JBAXGL010000124.1:0-7807 GCA_037139375.1 Bacteroidales bacterium
TATAATAGGAAAAAATCTTTTTTGTAACACTTTTGTAATATATTTTTCACGTCTATTTAATATGCAACATCTTACTTTGCAGCACAATTTAGAAGCTTAGTTTTCACTTCTAAGGTGGAATCAAATAATATGACCAGTCAAAATATCACAAATGAAACGATTTCTTGAAAAATTAGTGGAAAGTGCGCTCTTAATCAGTGGAAGCATTACCAGTATCACCATTCTGTTGATTATTCTCTTTTTGTTTAAAGAAGCATCCGGTCTGTTTAATAGTCCTGTCATAGAAGAAGGTTATGTATTGGGGTTGAATAAAACAAATCCGGTCAAAAAACTGAATTCATACCAAATCAAACAAATTTTTGACGCCAACATCTCCAATTGGTCTGAAGTAGGAGGCAAAGATGAGCCTATCGAAGTGGTTCGTTTGAGTGACCTCACCAATTACTACACAGAAGAAGAGTTAGGCACAAATTTTGAAAATATACCTGCCAAAGCAAGTGAATTGACAAGCAAACATCCGGCTATCATCCTGTTTTTACCCAAAGAATATGTCCTGAAAAAGTTTGACGGTACGCTTATTAGTCACGAGACACTACATCCTGGTGATTTCTTTGGTGGAAGAGAGTGGTTTCCTACCGCATCACCGGCTCCGCAATACGGTTTATTACCCCTTATTCTAGGTACATTTTGGGTGAGTTTGGGAGCTATATTGCTTTCATTGCCTTTTGGACTAGCCGTTGCGGTATATTTGGCGGAGATTGCTTCTATGCGTTTAAGGAATATTCTTAAACCTTTGATTGAGCTTTTAGCAGGAATTCCTTCGGTCGTTTATGGGTTTTTTGGGTTAGTCGTTATTGTACCGTTTATTCAGAAACTATTTCAATTGCCAGTGGGTGAAACTGCCTTAGCTGGAAGTATTGTTCTGGGTATTATGGCGTTGCCGACTATTATTACTGTAGCTGAAGATGCTATTCGTACTACGCCGCGCGCCATGAAAGAGGCAAGTCTCGCATTGGGTGCAACGCATTGGCAGACTATTTATAAGGTAATTATTCCCTATTCTAAGTCAGGTATTACTTCCGCTGCGGTTTTAGGTATCGGTCGTGCTATCGGTGAAACAATGGCGGTATTGATGGTTACTGGTAACGCTGCGGTGATTCCTACTACTTTATTAGAGCCAGTTCGAACTATTCCTGCTACCATTGCTGCCGAATTAGGCGAAGCACCTGTAGGCAGTGCACATTACCAAGCACTCTTTGCATTAGGCGCAATTCTATTTCTGATTACTATGGTTATCAGCATCAGTGTAGAATTTATAAATAAGAAAAATAAATAATTGCGGTTTACACCATTAATAAGAATAACGACAAATTAGCACATTAAAAATTAATATATGACACCTCTTCAAAAAACAGGAAATATAGATAAACAAAAGAGAAGATCTCAAGCCGTTGCATTCACGATATTTAAATTGATGAATTTTATGGTGATTGCATTTCTGATTCTTATTTTAGGTTTTATAGTCGTACGTGGAATCGGTGTAATTAGTTGGGAATTCCTATCCACTGCACCCGAAGAGGGTATGACAAAGGGTGGTATTTATCCTGCAATTGTTGGTACATTGGTTTTGGTATTGGGTAGTAGTCTCTTCAGCTTCCCGATAGGTATTATGTCGGGTATTTATATGAATGAATATGCTGCTGGAAATAAATTTGCTGCATTTATTCGGGTAATGACAAACAACTTGAGCGGTGTTCCGTCTGTTGTTTTTGGGTTATTCGGTATGGCACTTTTTGTGAATGCCATGGGATTTGGCGATTCAATTATAGCGGGGTCACTCACATTAGGTTTGCTTTCGTTACCTTTGGTGATTCGTACCACAGAAGAGTCGTTGAAAGCCATAGATTTTTCTTATCGTGAGGGCAGTCTTGCATTAGGTGCAACAAAATTGCAAACTATTCGCAAGGTAATTCTGCCCATGGCGTTTCCGAATATTATCACTGGTTTGATTCTCTCTATTGGTCGTGTGTCGGGTGAAACAGCGCCTATCTTATTCACCGTGGCTGCTTACTTCTTGCCGAAATTGCCACATAGCATTTTCGATCAGGTGATGGCATTGCCTTATCATTTGTATGTAATTTCGACTAGTGGAACTGATGTGGAAGCGTCGCGAGGCATTGCTTATGGCACTGCTCTTGTGTTGATTGTGATCGTGCTATTTGTTAATTTATTAGCAACCATGCTCAGAACTTATTTTCAAAATAAAGTAAAAACGAATTAATAACAGATTAACGCGTTTTACAGAAACGTAAAACCTATAAACTTACAACCAATTATATGCTTACAATTGATGCAAAAAATGTTGATTTTTACTACAGCGATTTTCATGCGCTAAAGAATATCAGCCTCGAAGTTGAAAAGAATAAAGTTGTGGCACTCATTGGACCTTCGGGCTGTGGCAAATCAACTTTTTTGAGATTGCTCAATCGAATGAATGATCTGATTGATGGCACACGAATGACTGGATCTATTTTGGTTGAAGGCGAAGATATTTATGCTCCCAATGTGCGTGTTGATGAGCTTCGCAAGAAAGTGGGAATGGTATTTCAAAAGCCTAATCCTTTTCCCAAGTCTATCTTTGAAAATGTGGCGTATGGTTTACGTGTTAATGGCATTAAAGACGAAACATTTATTGAGCAACGTGTAGTGGAATCGATTAAATCGGCTGCGTTGTGGGACGAAGTGAAAGATAAAATGAAAAAATCTGCTTTTGCACTTTCAGGCGGACAACAGCAACGTCTTTGTATTGCTCGTGCATTAGCCATTTCACCAAAAGTCGTATTGATGGACGAACCAGCATCGGCACTCGATCCCATTTCGACAGCTAAAATCGAAGATCTTATTCATGAGTTGAAAAAAGACTACACTATTGTCATTGTGACTCACAATATGCAGCAAGCATCGCGCGTTAGTGATAAAACGGCCTATTTCTATTTGGGTGAGTTGATAGAGTTTGACGACACAACAAAGATGTTCACCAATCCACAAAAAGAATCCACTCAAAATTACATTACTGGTAGATTCGGATGATAATTTAATTTGCCAATCTGTTAATTAGGCAATTTGCTAATTAGACAACCCAAATTATTTTTTTACGTAAAACGTATAACGTTTAACTTAATACACATAACTCTATATGAGACATTTAGAACAAGAACTAACAAACCTACGCCAAGATGTGGTTGACATGTGGCGATTGGTCATCTCCCAAGTGGGCAAAGCAGGAGAGGCTGTTCTCTCTTTCGACAAAGATTTAGCTATGCAAGTGTCGATGCGTGAAAAAAAGGTAGATGCTTACGAGCTAAAAATCGATAACTTTTGCGAAAACATCATTGCTCTTCATCAACCGGTAGCCATCGACCTTCGTTTTGTGTTAGCCGTACTCAAAATCAACTCAAATCTCGAAAGAATTGGCGATTTTGCAAACAGTATTTCGCGAATGGTGGTTAAACACCCATCTATTAGTCTCGATGCTGAATTGATTACACAAGCCAATTTGAGAGAGATGGTGGAAGAGTGTAAAAAGATGCTTACGCTTGGGTTAGAAGCCTTTGAGACAGAAAAATCAAATATTGCAGCTGTTATTTTTAGCGAAGATTCTAAAGTTGATGACCTGAATGATAGAGCTGCACATGTTTTTGCAAAATACATCGAAGCCAATCCCGATAGAGCTTTCGAATGTTTACATTTAATCAGTGTATTCCGTAAATTAGAACGACTCGGAGATCATTGCAGCAACATTGCTGAAGAGATATTTTTCTATCTCGATGCTAAAGTGCTAAAGCATGGTCCTAAGGTTTAGATATTTAATTATGAAATAAATATAATGCGCTATTAATCTGAATGTAACTGATTAATAGCGCATTTTTCATACACAAAACCGACAAATTTCACAGCAATAAATGCTGATTCTTTGTGGTAAAAAAACCAAAAACAGACAACATCTTTCAATCTGAATGACTAACTTTGCACCAATATTATTTAATAGAACAAACAAATGAAAAAATTAGAAAGCTTAGTAGCTGAAAAACTTTTGAAAATAAAAGCTGTCAAACTTCAACCTTCAAATCCATTTACTTGGGCTTCTGGTTGGAAATCACCCATATATTGCGACAACCGCAAAACCCTTTCTTATCCATCGCTCCGTAACTTAATCAAAATTGAAATTTCTCGTGTTATTCTCGAAAATTTTGACAAAGTAGATGCTATCGCTGGAGTGGCAACTGGTGCTATCGCCCAAGGTGCTTTAGTGGCAGATCAATTGGGGTTGCCGTTCGTATATATTCGTTCAACACCAAAAGATCACGGGTTAGAAAATTTGATTGAAGGCGATTTGAAGCCTGGTCAAAGAGTAGTCGTCATCGAAGACCTTATCTCAACAGGAGGAAGTAGCCTGAAAGCGGTAGAAGCTGTTCGTAAAGACGGATGCGAAGTGGTTGGTATGGTCGCAATTTTCTCTTATGGATTCCAAGTGGCCGAAGATAAATTTAAAGCCGCAAACGTTCCATTGATTACATTGACCAACTACAATGCTGTATTGGAAGAAGCTGTCAACACCAAATACATACTTGCTGAAGAAATTGACACCTTGAAAAAGTGGAAAAAAGACCCAGCTAAATGGAATCCTGAGAAATAATATAAAGATAAATATCCTTATTTGAATGGTGTCAAATGCTGTTTTCTTAGAGAAAACAGCATTTCGACTTATACATAACAACAGACTACCATGTCGAAATTCGAAAGTGAAATAAAAACAATAAACAGTAATATCAACAACGTCTTCGAGAAATTATCTGACCTTTCGAACCTCGAAAAAGTAAAAGATAAGATACCACAAGACAAATTACAAGATATTGAGTTCGATGCCGATTCATTTCGATTTACCGTGAACCCTGTAGGCAAAATAGGGCTGAGGATTATTGAGAAAGAGGTGCCGAAAACGATTAAATTCAAATCGGAACATGCTCCGATAGACTTTTTCGTGTGGATTCAACTGAAAGAAACAGCCGAAAACGAAACCAAAGCAAAGCTTACTTTAGAGGCTGATTTAAACCCATTTATCAAAGGAATGGTGGCTAAACCATTGCAAGAGGCAATAGATAAATTGGCAGATTTGATTGCTGGTTTTCCATATTGATTGAGTCAAAAGATAAAAGAGCAAAGACTAAAGAACAAAGACAAATCAAACCATCTTGGTTGTTTGTTCTAAAAGCTAAATAAAATGGCACAAAAACTCTGGGACAAGAACACACAAACAGACACGGATATCGAACGCTTCACTGTAGGCAAAGATCGTGAAATGGATCTCTATTTGGCGAAATACGATGTGCTTGGTTCTATGGCACACGCCACTATGCTCGAAAGTATTGGTTTACTCGATTCTAAAGAGTTGAAACTCATTCTTGCAGAATTAAAAAATATCTATTTGTTAGCTGAAAAAGGAGACTTTATTATCGAAGAAGGAGTGGAAGATGTGCATTCGCAGGTCGAATTGCTCCTCACCCGCAAATTAGGCGATACAGGGAAGAAAATACACAGTGGTCGTTCACGAAACGATCAAGTTTTACTCGATTTAAAGCTCTTTACGCGTGCTCAGATTGCCGAAATTGTCAACTTGTGCAAGGGATTATTCGACGTGTTGATTACACAAAGTGAAAAACACAAAGAGACCCTGATGCCAGGCTATACACATCTTCAAATTGCAATGCCATCATCATTTGGGCTTTGGTTTGGTGCGTACGCCGAAGGGCTGGCCGACGATTTGCAACTGATGCAAGCCGCCTATCGCATTTGCAATCGTAATCCGTTGGGTTCTGCTGCTGGGTATGGCTCGTCGTTCCCGTTGAATCGTCAGATGACGACTGATTTGTTGGGATTCGATTCGATGAACTTCAATGTTATTTATGCTCAAATGGGTCGAGGCAAAATGGAACGTACAGTTTCGTATGCTCTAGCCGGAATAGCTGCGACACTTTCGAAATTAGCCTACGATGCTTGCCTGTTCAACAGTCAGAATTTCAATTTTATTAAACTTCCGGCAGAATATACCACTGGTTCGAGCATTATGCCTCACAAAAAGAATCCTGATGTGTTTGAACTTACCCGTGCCAAATGCAACAAGATACAGGCATTGCCTCAACAAATCACACTGATTAGCAATAATTTACCTTCGGGGTATTTCCGCGATTTGCAGATTATTAAAGAAGTGTTTCTTCCTGCATTTGACGAGTTGAAAGACTGCATCATACAGGTTACTCGAATGATTGGCGGAATAAAAGTGAATGATGAAATCTTGAATGATGAGCGCTATAACCTGATATTCAGTGTAGAAGAAGTAAACCGTTTGACTCTTTCGGGTGTACCGTTCCGCGATGCTTACAAACAGGTCGGTTTAGCTATCGAAGCAGGCACATTCACTCCAAATAAAGAAGTGTACCACACTCACGAAGGCAGCATTGGAAATCTGTGTAATGACGAGATTTCTGGACTTATGCAAAAAGTGATTGACGACTTTAGTTTCGAAACCGTTGAACTGGCAGAAAAAAAGCTTCTCAATAGTTGATTTAATTTTGAAGTTTCTGCTCCTTTGAAATTGTTAATTTTACTTTTCAATAATATATAATCTTATGGAATATATTGCGAATCAGAAACGCTATGTTAGTGGAATGAAATACCGAACTTGTGGAAATTCAGGTATAAAACTACCCATTCTCTCGTTAGGTTTGTGGCATAACTTCGGAAGTGTTGACAACTTCGATACTGCCACTGATATGATTCGTTATGCATTCGACAGCGGCATCACACATTTCGATTTAGCCAACAACTACGGTCCGATTCCTGGAAGTGCAGAAACAAATTTCGGTAAGATTTTCAAAAAAGATTTTACCAGTCACCGCGATGAGATGATAATCACCACAAAGGCTGGTCATCAGATGTGGGCTGGACCTTATGGCGATGGCAGCTCACGAAAAAGTCTGATGAGCAGTCTCCATCAGAGCCTTAACCGGTTGCAATTAGAGTATGTCGACATCTTTTATTCGCACCGATATGATGGTTTTACGCCGATTGAAGAGACCTTGCAAGCTTTGGTCGATATTGTGAAACAAGGGAAAGCGCTTTACATCGGAATTTCGAAATATCCACCCAAAGAAACTGCTTTTGCATACGAATATTTGAAATCGCAGCATGTACCTTGCCTTGTTCATCAAGATAGATACAGTATGTTTGCACGCGACATTGAAGACAAATTATTACCGATAGCTGCTGAAAATGGCGTTGGATTTGTCGCCTTTTCGCCACTTGCGCAAGGACTACTTACTAACCGTTATCAAAATGGGATTCCCGAAGGTTCACGGGCTGCGCGTCCTGAAGGTTTCCTGCAAAGTGATCAGGTGACTCCCTATAAGATTGAGAAAGCTCGAAAATTAAATGAATTGGCAGAAAACCGTGGCCAGACATTAGCTGAAATGGCTTTGGCATGGGCACTTCGCGACCATCGAATGACGAGCCTGATTATTGGCGCGAGTTCTGTAGCACAACTTGCTGACAATCTGAAAGCAATAGATAATCTGGAGTTTTCGGCAGAAGAACTGACTGCAATAGACCAGATTCTCCGCACAAAAGAAGTTACATACACTGGCAATCGTTAAACTGTTATTGCTTTGAAGCTCAAATATTTTATTTTCATCGTGTTTCTCTGTATTGGTTATTCGTGTGATACACAATATTTCAATACAATACCAGATGC
>JBAXGL010000125.1:0-7753 GCA_037139375.1 Bacteroidales bacterium
ATTGCGGAACAGATGGGTTGTTTTGCATGTGGTTTTCCTTTTCTTAAAATTGAGACAGCTGCTTCTACTGAAAAAGGTATTATGAGTTTAAGTGAAGAAGATGTTCAGAGATATATTCATCATTGGGATAATTATTTAAAGGAAGATCATCAGATTCTGAAATTTGTTCCAGCTTCTGGTGCTGCCAGTCGAATGTTCAAAGATTTGTTCGAATTTATTGAGGCGCCTTATGATGTCCCTACAACTAATTTTGAGAAGAGTTTTTTTGAAAAAATAGCAGATTTTGCATTTCTTGCTGATTTGAATGTTGTATGCATTCGAAATTTTGGGAAAGATATTACTCAGCTTTGTGCAACTGGTCGATACAAAGACGTAGTGAAAATGCTACTAGATTCTACAGGATTACATTATGGAAATTTGCCAAAAGGATTATTGAAATTTCATATGAGCGACAAAGGTGCACGTACACCGATGGAAGAACACTTGGTTGAGGGTGCTATGTATGCAGTCAATAAAAAGAATGAAGTAAAGGTGCATTTCACAGTTTCGCCAGAACATAGATCTCTATTTGAGAAATTAGTAAATGAAAAGATAGAAGGCTATGAAACAAAATTTGGCGTGAAATACTACATCTCATTTTCAGAACAAAAATCGTCTACAGACACAGTAGCAGCCGACGAGTTTAACCAACCATTCCGAGATAAAGATGCCCTTTTATTTCGTCCTGGAGGTCATGGTGCATTGATTGAGAACTTAAATGATATTTTTGCAGATGTGATTTTTGTTAAAAATATTGATAACGTTGTGCCAGATAGTTTTAAAGCCGAAACGGTGGTGTACAAAAAAGTTATTGCTGGTATTTTGGTGTCGCTGCAAAAGAAAATTCACAATTATCTCGAATTAATAGATAGCGGAAAATATAATCAAGAGGAGTTGTTAGAGATAATTCATTTTCTTCAAAATCAGATGTGTACCCGTCATACAAAAATCAAAGATTTTGAAGATGCTGAGTTGGCAATTTATCTAAAACATAAACTCAATAGACCGATTCGTGTCTGTGGAATGGTACGTAACATAGGAGAGCCTGGTGGAGGGCCATTTATTACACAAAATAGCGATGGAACCTGGTCATTGCAAATTCTGGAGAGTTCTCAAATTGATCTGACGAAACCTGAAATGAGTAGTTTACTAAATAGTTCTACCCATTTCAACCCTGTTGACTTAGTGTGTGCTGTAAAGGACTATAAGGGAAATAAGTTTGAATTGACAAAATATGTTGATAAAAATACAGGTTTTATTTCACTCAAATCGAAGAATGGTAAAGCATTGAAAGCACTCGAATTGCCAGGTCTATGGAATGGTGCAATGTCGGATTGGAATACTGTTTTTGTAGAAGTGCCAATCGAAACATTTAATCCAGTGAAAACTGTTAACGATTTATTACGTAAAGAGCATCAATATTGAGTTTGAAGGAAATCTAAAATTATAAGAAATAGGCTTCAGCGATTATTTTCGCTGAAGCCTATTTCAGTTATAACTACATTCTCTTAAAAACACTTATTTCTTAATAAACAAGCTTGTTTTAGTCTTGTTCTTGCCTAAAGAAAGTTGTAAAATATAAGCTCCTGGTTGTAATGAATTTACAGCTACTGTTGTTACTGTCTGAGAAGAAGCTCCACATGTAAGAGGCTTTCCTTCGAGTGACAAAATACGATATGTAAGTTCAAGTGATGAATGATTTGTAATATTTAAAACTTCTTTTGCTGGATTTGGACCAAAAGTAAGATTATTGTTGTCTAATATTTTGGGAAGTGGAGTGGCATTTGTGTTAAAATACAAAGTATTTGTTCGAAGCAGTGTTTCGGCTTTCGTATTATCATCTATTGTATAGGTAGAACAAATAATGGTGTTTTTTACTGCATCAATGTCCCAAATTACCTTTATATTTTCAAGATAATCTTGATTTGTCATTGCTGTAACATCACCAGAAATGGTGTTGAACTGCGTTAACTGTCTCGAAATCAAGCTGCCGTTTTGCTCCACTGTGTTTGTAATATTTGTCAGATTACCATTGTTAATCTGTTTGAATCTTTTTGTATAGATTGTTGTTCCATCGGGTGCATCTGTTTGGTTTACGTTCAATGAGTCTGTAGTACTGCTTAAAATAGATAGATTGTGTCGATATCGTTCCTTCCATATTTGATTTACGGAGTCCCTGTCAGCAATCATGAAACTTAAAAGGTCGCCAGTTAAACTGTAGCTCTTTTCCGTTTTTTGCTGTGGATACCAAAGCAGTGTATTATCAGAATAAGTTTCTACGGTTTCCTTATATTGTGGTGCTGTATCGGCATATTCATAATGAGTTCTGAAAGAGGGTGTATAACTGCCAGATAATGTGCTGTATACAGATGTTGTCTCATATTCGGGTTGGTAACTTGGTAGATATGAAATGGCAACTTTCGATGAAATAACTAATTGCGATGTTTCGTCAGGACTATAATAAATAGTTTCTTCAGGTTTGCGAAATGAATTGTATTTGATTGTGCCACTCGAATATATACTCCAGTTTTTTGCAATAGAATCCCATACCGAATAGGTGAATGCAGACATAATACCAGTATCAGTATAGGTGCGCTCTATTTTATTTCTAAAACCTTTCCAGAGGGAAGATGTGTCATCCCAAACATAGTAAGTTTCAAGCGTGCGATTTCCAAAACTATCAAATTTCATTTCTGTTTTTTGTGAGTTAGAATAGACGCTTTTAAGGCTTTCGTATATTTGTACAACGGTAGACTGTATACCACCCGTTTCAGAAAAAACTGTTTTCTGGTAAGGTGTCCACTGAGAGTTTAATGATGTTGATTCAAAAACTTCAATGGCTGATAATTTATTACTGCTGTATTGGTAGACCGCCTTACGCACTTTTCCTAAATCATTTAGTTGATAAATAATGCTGTCTGGTTGTCCAAAGCTTCCTGCACTTGAGGCAAATGCCACTGTTTTGAAAATCAGCAGAAAAGTAAGGATTGAAGAATGGAAGAAAATTTTTTTCATTTTTTTTGATTTATTGTTTCTTTAAGATTTGTTGAAACTTCATCAGAAATTTATATCTAAATAATTTTTTTAAGTAAAATCACATTTTCTACATGATGAGTATGTGGAAACATATCCACAGGTTGCACACGTTCTACACAATATTGGCAATCAAGCAAACTCAAATCGCGAGCTTGAGTTGCAGGGTTACAACTAACATACACTATGCGGTTAGGTGCAGCAAATAATATCGTTTTTATCACATCCTCGTGCATCCCAGCACGAGGAGGGTCTGTAATTATAACATCAGGCTTTCCATATTGGGTGATGAAATCTGCCGTAAGTAAATCCTTCATATCTCCCGCAAAGAATTGTGTATTATCAATGTTATTGAGTTTCGAATTTAGCTTAGCATCTTCAATAGCTTCTGGCACATACTCAATTCCAATCACTTGACGACACTGATGTGCAACAAAGTTAGCAATTGTTCCCGTACCAGTATATAAGTCGTATACTAATTCATCACCTGTCAGAGTTGCAAAATCGCGAGCCACTTTGTACAAAGTAAAGGCTTGTTCTGAATTTGTCTGGTAAAAAGATTTTGGACTTATTTTGAATTTCAGCTCTTCCATCTTTTCATAAATACAATCTGTACCTTTAAAAACAATTATTTCTTGATCTGTTATGGTGTCATTTGCTTTTTGATTCACAACATATTGCAAAGACGTGATTTCTTGAATTTCGTTCGTCAAATGGTTAAGTAGCTTTTCTCGTTTTTCTCTGTCATCCTCGAAGAAAATGACTATAACCATTACTTCACCAGTGGTTGATGTCCGAATTATCAAATTTCGCATGAATCCGACCTGATTCCTTAAGTCAAAAAAATCATATTTATTTGCTTTACAAAAAGCTTTTATGGTAAGTCGTATACGATTAGAAATATCGACCTGCAACCAACATTTGTTGATGTCGAGCACCTTGTCGAACATTCCCGGGATGTGAAACCCTAAAGCATCCATATCCTTGAATTGGGTGTCCGAAAAACGCTCATTATCCGTCAACCATCGCTTATTTGAGAATGTGTATTCTAATTTGTTTCGGTAGAAATCAGTCTTATTCGACCCTAAAATAGGGTTGATTTCGGGCAGTTCTACTTTTCCAATTCGCGTCAGACTATCAAAGACCTGTTGTTGTTTGAATTTTAACTGTTCGGAATAAGGCAAGTGTTGCCATTTGCATCCACCACAAATGCCAAAATGCTCGCAAATAGGCTCAGTGCGCTTTTCGGAATAGTGGTGAAACTTCACCGCACGACCTTCGGCGTAGCTGCTTTTCTTTTTCGTTAATTGGATGTCAACTACATCGCCGGCTGCTACGAATGGAACAAAAATGACTCGGTCTTCAACACGCGCTATCGCTTTGCCTTCTGCAGCTATGTCAGTAATGGTAATATTTTCTAATAAAGGAAGTGGTTTGCTTTTGCGTGCCAAATTATGCTTATTTTTATGCGTAAAAAATCTATTATATCTACATTGTGTATTTGTCCTAAACAATGTATCGAATCAAGTTACCTCAGATGTCATTCAATTGTGAAGTGCAAATATAGCGAATTTTGTATTGTTATTCAATCGTTTAGCTATTATTCCCCTGCAATCCTTAGGTTCAAGGTAAATATGTTTCCAACAATTCAGACTTTTCTAATGGTTTGATGGTGACATTAGCTACCGAAGCCGGAACAAGTGTCGTCTCACCTTTTTGAAGTGAAATGGAAACACCGTTTGCATCTGTAAGTTCTACCTTTCCACTCATACAGATGTAGATAATAAACGAATCTTTGCTTAAATTATTTCGTGTAATGGGTTGATTAATAGTTAATAAATTAGTTTCGAAATACGAACACGTTGCTAATTTGACAGGTGCATTCTCTTGTTTAGTGTATTCGGTTACGTAGTCGTCATACAGCTTATAGTCGATGGCATCTTTTGCTAATTCTGTGTGCAATTCGCGCCCATTTCCGTTAGCATCTTTGCGGTTGTAATCGTAGATGCGGTAGGTGATGTCTGACGATTGTTGAATTTCGGCTATGAAAGTACCGCTACCGATGGCATGAACCCGACCTGCAGGTAAGAAAAACACATCTCCTGCTTTTGCTGCGTGGTATTGCAACGAAGCCATAAATGTATTATTTTCAACAGATTGTACATATTCATCTTGAGTTATCTGTTTGCTAAACCCTGAGTAGAGTCCTGCCATTTTTTTGGCCGAAATCACATACCACATTTCGGTTTTCCCAAACGAATTATGGCGTTTTTTTGCCAATTCATCATCGGGATGTACTTGAATGGATAGGTCGTCGCAGGCATCGATGAATTTGATGAGAAGTGGGAATTTATCTCCAAAGCGCTCGAATACTTTTTTACCTAGTAATTTTGAGTTAAATTCCTCAATTAGAGTACTTAAGTCGGTTCCGGCTAAATCTCCGTTTGAGACAACCGACACGCTGCCTGGCACGTGAGATACCTCCCAACTTTCGCCAATACCTTCTTGCAAAGGAGTGATTTGTTTGAATTTACAAATATCGTTTCCTCCCCAAATGGTGGCTTTCAAAATCGGATTGAATTTTAATGGATACATCTGTCTGTGGTTTTTATATTTTTAAATGTCGCAAAATTACAAAATTTATTGTTCTTTGCGAGGTTTGAAAGTTCTTTGTTAATTTCGTTTCACAATTTGATAATTGAATTATGTCTCACACCAAACACATCTTTATTGAAATGTATGCTCCTTATTTGCTACTTTTGCATTCGAAACTAAATAAAAAGAAGAATGGCAAGTTTTTTGCAAGTGGATGGACTCACAAAGTCGTATGGTGATTTGGTGTTATTAGAAAATATCAGCTTTGGTATTGCCGAAGGAGAACGCATCGGATTGATTGCGCCAAATGGTTCGGGTAAAACTACGCTACTCAATATATTGACAGGAAATGAGGATAATGACAGTGGAGCTGTGGTTTATCGTCGCGATTTGCGTGTGGCCTATCTCGAACAAGACCCGAAATACCCTAGTGAATTGACTGTTTTAGAAGCCTGTTTTCATTCCGAAAGCGAAACAGTGAAAGTGATTGCCGAATACGAACACGCTATGGTGAGTGGCGATCATTCGAATTTGGAGGAAATTTTGGCACGAATGGAACACCTTAAAGCTTGGGATTACGAGCAAAAAGCGAAACAAATTCTGTCGGAGCTGAAGATTCGCGATTTTGATCAGAAGATCAGCGAGTTATCAGGCGGACAATTGAAGCGCGTGGCATTGGCCAATGTGTTGATTTCTGAACCCGAATTGCTGATTCTCGATGAGCCAACCAATCACCTCGATCTCGAAATGACGGAGTGGCTCGAAGAGTACCTCAATCGTTCGCGCCTCAGTCTGTTGATGGTGACGCACGACCGCTACTTCCTCGACCGTGTGTGCAACGAAATTATCGAAATAGATCGCAAGCAAATCTACACATATCGCGGCAACTACACATATTACCTCGAAAAGCGCGAAGAGCGCCTAATTTCGCAAAATGCAGAAGTGGATCGTGCCAGTAATTTGTTGCGTAAAGAGTTGGAGTGGATGCGTAGGCAGCCAAAAGCACGCGGCACGAAATCGAAGTCGCGCATCGACGCATACTACAAACTCGAAGAGAAAGCCAATCAAGGCAGGGTGGAAGGCAATGTGAAGCTGTCGGTGAAGTCATCGTACATTGGCAATAAAATATTCGAAGTAGAACACCTTTACAAAAATTATGGTGATCTCAAAATCGTAGAAGATTTTAATTATATATTTGCACGCTACGAGAAAATGGGTATCGTTGGCAATAATGGTACAGGTAAATCAACCTTTATCAAGTTGTTGTTGGGTGAAGTCGCTGCAGATAGTGGTAAGATTGACGTGGGCGAAACGGTTCGTTTTGGTTACTACAGTCAAGACGGATTGCAGTTTGATGAGCAGATGAAGGTGATAGATGTGGTGCGTAATGTGGCAGAAGTAATTGATTTGGGCGATGGCAGCAAACTGAGTGCGTCGCAGTTGCTTCAGCACTTCCTTTTTGCCCCCGAAACACAATACAACTATGTGTACAAATTGAGTGGTGGTGAGAAACGTCGCTTGTATCTGTGCACGGTGCTGATGCGCAACCCTAACTTCTTGGTGCTCGATGAGCCTACCAACGATCTCGATATTGTGACGCTGAATGTGCTCGAAGAGTACCTCGCCAATTTCAAAGGGTGTGTGATGGTGGTGTCGCACGACCGCTACTTTATGGACAAAGTGGTGGATCATTTGATGGTGTTTCAGGGAAATGCGAAGTTGAAAGATTTCCCTGGCAACTACAGCGACTACCGCGAATGGAAAGAGATAAAGGAGTGGGAAGAGAAAGAGAAACAAAAAACCACTAATCAACGACAGCCTCAGAGTCTGAAAGAACAGGCGAAGAAGCCCATAGAAGCACCAAAGCCTATTGAAGAGAAGAAGAAACTCTCCTTCAAAGAGAAGCGTGAGTTTGAAGAGATTGAGAAGCAACTGCCACAACTCGAAAACGAAAAAACAGCACTCGAAACCGAACTCAACACCGGCAATTTATCTACAGATGAGTTGATTGCTAAATCGAAACGTGTGAGTACAATCCTACAATTGATAGACGAGAAAACGATGCGCTGGCTCGAATTGAGTGAAT
>JBAXGL010000126.1:0-7696 GCA_037139375.1 Bacteroidales bacterium
AAGTCCGTAAGATGTTTCTTGAAAATCCGCTTGCTTAACTTGAGGTCATACCACGGAATGAATTTCCAACATCCTTTGTAATTAAATGTCCATTGAAGTGCACCTCTGTAGTCAAGATATTTTATACACCGTCTGATGTCGCGGTCGAAAATCCTAACTTCCATCTTCGAATCTTTCTCCTCGAGGAGTGGCTTTAGTGGCGTGCCATTCAGAAAAAACCTGATTCCATCACTGAAGTTCTGCGTCGTAAACCGCGAATATGGCATCCATTGGTTTGTTCTGCAATCCACTTCCACCAGATAATACTTATCTCGACCTCGGTGATACATAAATTGTATGCTCGCAAAGCCATTTAATCCAAATGATTCACCAACTTTTTCTAATATTTGCTTAATTGCTTCTTTATGATAATAGTTTCTACGCGTAGTGAATGAAAATCGACTATACATATAAGTCAATATTTCAGCTGCGTTGTACATAACCAATTTACCATCTTTAAACAACGCCTCAATACCGACATCTTCTCCGTCGATAAACTCTTGAATCACCAAGTTTTCGGTCGACAACACTTTGCCAATTTCTTGTTGCAGTGTTTCCATATCTTCGCAATAATGAACGCCTTCGCCACCACAACTAAAATCCTCCTTCAGTAATAATGGAAAGTCGACCGTCTCTGCTATTTTAGTGATATCTTTAATCTCTTCATAATTCAAAAATTTGGGAGTCGTGATGTCGTATTTATTGCATAAAATAGATAAACCCAATTTAGATGATAACAGAACTCTATTCCCCATCTTTGTCATCGGAAGTATTTTTTTAAATAGTTCCTCCGAGTCAATTCGTTCATTCATCAATTTAACTGTGGCATCGTCGAGCAGCACAATCCAATCGTATTTATCAGGAGTTGACTTTGCAATCTGAAGCAATATGTCTACAAAATCATCGTGATATCCTTTTACTTCAACCCAATGGTCATGGAAGCGGTTTGTTAGCAACCAAGAATCTTCTCTGCACAATACATCTACTTGACAATCAGCTTTTTTAAACATAAAAGGGATTTCAGCTAACGAGTCAAAGTATCCTGATATTGATGCTAATAAAACTTTCTTCATGTGGGAATATATTCTTGATATATGGGGTTTTTATTTCAAATTTCAGTGGTTGCAAATTGAGACATTACAAAAATATACATTTTGTTTAAAATTGCAACTATTATTATTGGAAAACCAATTATCTAAAGTTAAACCTGGATTAAATACAAAAAAGACCTATACTAAATCAAGTATAAGTCTTTTATTTGTGATCCGCCTGGGGTTCGAACCCAGGACCCCAACATTAAAAGTGTTGTGCTCTACCAGCTGAGCTAGCGAATCGTCCTGTTTTTGCTTTCAAAAGCGGTGCAAAGGTAAGTCTTAAATATTAAAATGCCAAATAAAAGTTTTTATTTATTCCTTTTTCAAGGGGTTTTCAGTTTTATCTAATTCATTATCAGTGCATGAAGCGAGTTGAATATTATCATCATTTTCACGCAAAATGTATTTTTTGTAGTAGCTCAAACAGAGTGTAGTGAGTGGCAGTCCGATTATTAAACCCATCATTCCCATCAGACTGCCCCATATAGAGAGCGAAAGAAGAATAATGGCAGGGTTTAATCCTGTTACCTTTCCCATAATCTTAGGGACAATGATACTGTCGAGAAGAACCTGAATAATACACATTACCCCAAGGGCTAATCCGAAAATTGCCCAAAAATTCTGTCCAGTTTCTGATGCTTTCAAAAGGCTCATCAAAGCCATAGGCACGATTCCAACGATGTGAAGGTATGGAACCAGATTAAGCATTCCAATAAAAAGCCCCAAGATAATGCCCATGGGTAAACCTATTATCCTGAATCCGATAGCAAATAAAATTCCCACAATCATCGAAACTAATGCTTGACCCCGAAAGTAACGATTCATGCTTACGGTCACGTCAGTCAGCAGTTGTTCGGTGATGGCACGGTATTTTTGAGGAGCCAATTGCACGAACCCATTTGTGATGCGATCGAAATCGAGTAAAATAAAGATAATGTAAAGCAGGATAATTGCAGAGGCTAAGAAGCCTAACACTATAGAAAGTGAATTGGTGATAAAAACCCAAAATTGTGGTACAATTTGCTGAATCAGTTGATTGATATCTTCTTTACTCATGGATGAGATAATCTTATCTGGATTGGCAATTTTTTGCACATATTCAGACCATTGAGTCGGAATCAGCCGAATAAATCCACCGTGAGCTTGATAATAGCTAATCAAGATATTTAGTTTGTCAATTTCATCTTTTATGGATGGTGAAATTGCCCAAACAATGCCTGCAATAACTATTGCCACCGATAATAATGCCAGAAGAATAGAAGCAACCCTGTTTTTAATCCGAAGTTTATACTGAAAGAATCCAACTAATGGGTTAATTAAATAGGCAATCAACCAAGCTATGAGGAACGGTAGTAATGCTTCTTTTATTTGAATGGAGACAAAAACAATCGCACACACAATGAGTAGTGTGAAAAATATCCGAGCCACACGGTCGAATGTGAATGGTCTTGAGTCAAGAATCATAGTTTTTGAATGGATTGATTGTAACAAGTTCTACAAAGTGGTTGATATTCATTCTTTTCACCTAAGAATACCCGATTTTCATCCGCCACAATGCGATGCGAATAGCTCGCAGTACGTCCACAGTTTACGCAAATAGCATGTACTTTCTGCACATCATCTGCAATGGCGCATAATGCAGGGATAGGACCAAACGGTACGCCTTTAAAGTCCATATCTAGTCCGGCTATAATTACACGTATGCCTTGATTAGCCAATTGGTTGCAAACTGTCACAAGCCCATCATCAAAGAACTGAGCTTCATCAATGCCCACTACATCTACATCTCCGGTCAGTAATACTATACTTGCCGAGTTTTCAACAGGTGTGGAGGGTATCGAGTGGCTATCGTGTGATACAATTTCTGTGATAGAATAACGAATATCAATGGCTGGTTTGAAAATCTCAACTTTTTGGCGAGCATAATTAGCGCGTTTCAGTCTGCGAATTAATTCTTCAGTTTTACCGGAAAACATGGAGCCGCAAATGACTTCAATCCCTCCTCGACGTAAGTGTTCGTTGTGTGTATCTTCAGAAAACATCATAATTTGATTAGATTTAAAGGATGTTGAAAAACAAATCTTCAAAGAATGAAGACTTATGTTGACAAAAGTAATAATTTTGTGAAGTAATGTGCAAGAATCTGAAAAGAATAACCATGAGAAATCTATTGTCGTATATTTTTTTGATTGCGATTTTTTCGTTTAATATCTACAGTCAACCGAATGTAGCGTTGAGTCGATTCACTTCAAAAGCTATTTTTCGAAATGCTGGATTGTCTGTTCAATTCTCTGATGCTGAAACGAACAAGGTTATTGCCTCTTTTTCTCCCAATTTAAATCTTACCCCAGCATCTACAGTTAAATTGATTACAACAGCAACAGCTCTTGAGATGTTTGGTCCAGATTTTCAGTTTCAAACAGAAGTTACTTATTCTGGTAAAATAGTAGATGGATTCTTGGATGGAGATTTGTATATCATCGGTCATGGCGACCCTACCATCGGATCTATGTTTAGTCTGCAATCAAATGCACTCTTCGATAGCATTGTCTCTGAATTGCACAAACATGGAATTCATCAGATCTTGGGTAGAATTGTGGGTGACGAATCGGCATACAACACAGAATTAATTCCGAGCAAAACTCCTTGGGAAGATATGGGCAATTATTATGCAGCAGGCGTGGGGGCACTCAATTATGGTGATAATAGCTATAAGCTGACATTTCGGACGGGAGCTGCTGGCACAGTTCCTCAGATTTTGAGCGTACAGCCGTCGATACAAAATTTAAGTTTCCAAAACTATCTGATTGCCAAGACAAACGATAAAGATAGCGCGTATTTACGTGGTATGCCCTATCAATTTGAGCGTTATATCTATGGTACAGTCCCAGCAAATAGAGAGTCTTTCTCAATAAAAGGAGATGTACCAGATCCCGCTTTTTTTTTTGTTAGTGAACTGAATTCGTATTTGGAGAAAAATGGTATTAAGGTTAAAAATCAACCTCTTACAAGTCGAATTTTGTCTGGTGATAGGAGTGGAAGATACGGTGAGTCGATGCCAAAGATGGATTCCAATTTAACGAAATTGTGTAGTTTCCGTTCAGATAAACTATCTCATATCATACAGATCACCAATAAAAGAAGTTATAATCTCTATGCCGAAGCATTGTTGAGACTTATTGCTTCGAAAGTGAGTAAAGATGCATCTCTTCCTGCAGGTATTGCCGCTGTAAAACAATTCTGGGCTGAGCGGAAATTGGATGTTGGTTTTCTGATGTACGATGGAAGTGGGTTGTCACCCGCTGATCGAGTAAATGCTTCATTTTTTGTTCAGTTATTGCACTTTATGTCTACAAAAAGCAAAAACAGCGAAGTCTATTTTTCATCTTTAGCCGTTGCCGGAGTGGATGGTACATTGAAATCATTTCTTGAATCAACACCTTTAAAAGGAAAAGTGAAAGCTAAAAGTGGCAGTTTTGATGGTGTGTTGAGCTATTGTGGCGTGTTGAATAAGAATGGGAAAAAATATCATTTTTGTATCATTGTGAATGCTTTTACTTGTCCTGTTTCAGCGGTGAAAAAATCAATAGAACAGCTATTGACAGAGTTTTAAATACTGAGGTAATTAATTTTGTTTGTTAATTCTTGGTGTTGTCATATTATCTATTAATTTTGCAACAATATAGTCGCAGAATTGGGTCTTTACTTTAATATACAGAGATTTCTGATTTGAGCATTACAGTGATTGAAAATGGCAAAATTAATAGTAATACCAACACCTATTGGCAATTTAGAAGATATTACACTTCGAGCATTACGAATATTGAAAGAGGCTGATGTAGTGTTGGCAGAAGATACACGAACAACTAGTAAATTATTCAAGCATTACGAGATAACAGCAAGATTACAATCACATCATAAGTTCAATGAACACAAATCGATAGAACAAATTATTTCACGTATACGTTCTGGCGAGAACGTTGCGTTAGTCTCTGATGCTGGAACACCTGCCATTTCTGATCCTGGATTTCTGATTGTTCGTGAATGTGTAAATGCAGGTATTGATGTCGAATGTCTTCCTGGTGCAACAGCGTTTGTCCCTGCATTAGTAGTTTCTGGATTGCCAAACGATAAATTCTGTTTCGAAGGATTTTTGCCTCCCAAAAAAGGACGTAACACGCGTCTTTCAGAGTTGTCAAAAGAAGTGCGAACCATTGTTTTCTATGAATCACCTTATCGAGTGGTTAAAACATTAACTCAATTGAGCGAATTTATGGGCGCTGATAGAAAAGTTTCTGTTTCGAGAGAAATTTCAAAAATGTTTGAACAAACCGTACGAGGTACTTTAGCAGAAGTTCTTGCTCATTTTGAACAAAACGAGCCTCGAGGTGAATTTGTGATTGTTTTGGCAGGAAATGATAATCCAAATCAATACATTGAAAATTTTGACAATATTGAATCAAAAAAAACATCATACAAACAAAAATACAAAAACACAATCGATAAACCTCTGTTTTAACTCATTTAAAAACACACGAAAATGAAAAAGATTTTGTTACCCCTGCTTGCATTAACACTGATGGTAGTGTCTTGCGGCAAAAGTGCTGGAGTGTACAAGCAATTGGCTGCTCAAAATGATTCGTTGAAACTAGCTCACGAAAAAACTGTTCAAGAGTTTGATCAGGCGCTTGGACTCATTAATGAGGTGCAGTTTGGGCTTACGAAAATGAAGGATACTGAAAACTACCTCAAAGTAGAAGCATCTCAAGGCAAAGAACTGACTCCTACTACACGCGAACAAATGACTGCAGATATGGCAATGATTGCTCAGACTTTGAAAAAGAACAAAGAAGATTTGACTAAACTTAAATTTGGATTATTAAATTCGAAGATGGAGTCAAAGCAATTAAAAGCAACTATTGAACGATTGATGTCGGAATTAGATGTCAAAACTAAATTAGTAGCTGATCTCCAAACGCAGTTGCTAGATAAAGATGTGAAAATTGGAGAGTTGGTTGCTAAAACAGAAAGTCTGACTGGAGTAGTGAATACTTTGAGTCAAGAATCGCAAAAACAACGAGATGAACTTGCCTCACAAGACAAATCGTTGAACATGGCCTGGTATGTTTTTGGATCGAAGGATGAACTCAAAAAGCAAAACGTAATTACAGGTGGCGGACTTTTCAAATCTGCTGATGTATTGAAAAAAGATTTCAATAAAGAGTATTTCATATCGATTGATATTCGCAATACGAAATCGATTGAGCTTTTTTCCAAAAAAGCCAAATTCTTGACAACTCACCCTGTAGCAAGTTATACATTAGAAAAAGACAATGCTGGGATGTTGACGCTTAAAATATCTGACTATAAGACATTTTGGAGCGTTTCGCATTACTTGGTAATTCAGGTTGATTAACAACGGACTCAAAAATCCCACATTATTATATTGCAAGAGACTGTTCCATTAATTTTAATGAAGCAGTCTCTTTCTATTAGTCTTTATTTTTTTACTTAGGTTAAACTTCAATGAAATACAAAAGCATTTTTATCGATTTAGATGATACCCTTTGGGATACTCAGTTAAATTCCCGAGAAAGTATGGCAGAAATGTTCATTAAATACAAACTCAATGGCTGTTTCGATACTTTTGACGAATATTATACGATATATTCAAATAAAAATCTTGAATTGTGGGATCTCTATCACTTTGGTAAGATTACAAAACAACAACTCACACGAGAACGTTTCTTGTATCCGCTACAACAGGTTGGGATTGAAGATGAAGTGTTGGCGGCGAGTCTTGGTCGGGATTTTTTGGAATGTACTACCACCAAAACTAAATTAATACCTCATGCCATCGAGTTGCTCGAATATTTATACCCTAAATATAGATTATTCATCCTTTCCAATGGATTTAGAGAAGTGCAGCATAAGAAAATGGCTAATTCAGGATTGCTGCCCTATTTCGAAAAAGTGATTCTTTCGGAAGATGCTGGTGTAAATAAGCCACACCCCGACATTTATCATTATGCCCTAAAATCAACTAATTCACGCAAAATGGAGAGTTTGATGATTGGCGATAATCCAGATACAGATATTGCAGGTGCACACAATTTAAAGATGGATCAGATATATTTCATTAATAATCAGGAAGTAAAGCTTGACTTCATTCCGAGTTTTACGGTTAATTCTTTACTTGAAATCCAAAACATTCTTTGAATTTTGAGTAATTGTGACATTTTGAAATAAATTACCCAAAAATTGATTAAATACACGCTATATTGCGGATATATTTAATTAAATAAGGTTAAAATACTTACGATTTGACATATTTGTTATATTTTGTTGAAAAAGATGTTGTCGGACACGTTTTTATTATTATTTTTGCGAAGAGATAGTTAATTTAGTTTAAACATTAAGAGAAGTTTTATGAAAAAATGGACATTCGTCTTACTATGTCTCTTTATGAGCATAGGGCTAGCTTCTGCACAAACTAAGGTATACGGTGTTATACTTTCCGCAGAAGATGGGCAGCCAGTTATTGGTGCATCAGTGGTTGTAAA
>JBAXGL010000127.1:0-7649 GCA_037139375.1 Bacteroidales bacterium
GTTAACAACTTAAATTATTAACTAATAAAATAAACGTGTTATGAGCATTAAACCATTAGCAGACAGAGTGCTGATTAAATCAGCTGCTGCCGAAGAAAAAACAATCGGAGGAATCATTATTCCTGATTCAGCAAAAGAGAAACCGTTGAAAGGCGAAGTTATTGCTGTTGGCAACGGAACGAAAGACGAAGAGATGATTTTAAAAGCAGGCGACCAAGTACTTTATGGCAAATATGCTGGTACTGAAATCGAGCTTGATGGAGACAAATTCCTCATTATGCGTCAATCCGACGTGTTAGGTATTCTCGCATAAGAACAAAGTGTGCAATCGTAATTTGTAACTAACAAAATTGAAAATAAGAAAATGGCTAAAGAAATTTTATTTAATATCGATGCTCGTGATCAACTGAAAAAAGGAGTTGACGAATTGGCAAATGCAGTGAAAGTGACTCTCGGACCAAAAGGTCGCAACGTGATTATCGAGAAAAAATTTGGTGCTCCACACATCACAAAAGACGGTGTGACAGTGGCTAAAGAAATCGAATTGACAGATTCATTCCAAAACTTAGGCGCACAGCTTGTGAAAGAGGTGGCTTCTAAAACGGGTGACGATGCTGGTGATGGTACAACAACTGCTACTGTTCTGGCTCAATCAATCGTTTCTGTTGGTTTGAAAAACGTAACTGCCGGAGCTAATCCAATGGATTTGAAACGCGGTATCGACAAAGCCGTAATTGAAGTCGTTAAAAGTATTGCTTCTCAATCAAAATCGGTTGGTGAAAACTACGAACAAATTGAGCAAGTCGCAACCATTTCTGCGAATAATGATGCAGTGATTGGTAAGCTGATCGCTGATGCAATGCGTAAAGTTTCGAAAGATGGTGTAATCACGATTGAAGAGGCAAAAGGCACAGACACTACCATCGAAGTCGTAGAAGGTATGCAGTTCGACCGCGGATACATTTCACCATACTTTGTGACTAACACAGAGAAAATGGAAGTGGAAATGGAACGTCCATACATTCTGATTCATGACAAAAAAGTTTCGAACCTAAAAGAATTGCTTCCTATTTTGGAACCAGCAGTACAGTCAGGTCGTCCACTATTGATAATTGCAGAAGATGTGGATAGTGATGCATTGACTACGTTGGTAGTTAATCGCTTACGTGGATCTTTGAAAATTTGCGCAGTGAAAGCTCCTGGATTTGGAGATCGCCGTAAGGAAATGTTGGAAGATATTGCCGTTCTGACAGGTGGAGTTGTGATTTCAGAAGAAAAGGGATTGAAACTGGAGCAAGCAACACTTGAAATGCTTGGAACTGCTGAAAAAGTAACTGTAAATAAAGACAATACTGTTATTGTTAACGGATCAGGTGCTAAAGATTCTATTGCAAGCCGTGTTGGTCAAATCAAAGCACAAATTGCTTCTACAACATCAGATTACGACCGCGAAAAATTGCAAGAACGTCTGGCTAAATTGGCTGGGGGAGTAGCAGTGCTTTATGTTGGAGCAGCTTCGGAAGTGGAAATGAAAGAGAAGAAAGATCGTGTAGATGATGCATTGTGCGCAACTCGTGCTGCTATCGAAGAAGGTATTGTTCCTGGAGGTGGTGTAGCTTATATCCGTGCCATCGAAGTAATCGAAAACCTCAAAGGTCTAAATGAAGACGAAACAACTGGTATCGAAATTATCAAACGTGCTATCGAAGAACCATTACGTCAGATTGTATTCAATGCTGGTAAAGAAGGTGCAGTGGTAGTTCAAAAGGTTCGCGAAGGCAAAGATGATTACGGTTACAATGCTCGCACAAATGTGTACGAAAACTTCTTCGCCGCTGGCGTAGTTGACCCTGCAAAAGTGACACGCGTGGCATTGGAAAATGCGGCTTCTATAGCTGGAATGTTCCTCACAACCGAATGTGTTATTGTAGATAAGAAAGAAGAGAATGCAATGCCTCCAATGTCTCCGGGTATGGGCGGCATGGGTGGAATGATGTAATCAACATTCATATACATTAAACGAATAGACTGTCTCGAATTAAGTTTTGAGGCAGTCTTTTTAATATTATGAAACCAAACTATCAGAAACTTTAAAATAAAAATGCCACTGTTTCACATTCGGATGATGTGAGGCTAGCCTTATTTCTTGCCTTTAAAACGACTAATTTTACTCATTTATCACTATCTTTGCAGCTTCACAACTCAATATGATAGCGTTATGACATCTCTAAACCACTCTGATATTATCACTTCGACGGTTAAACTGCTTTCGGAGTCTGAATCATATAAGAAGTTGTGTCACCAGCACCGAGAAGGTGAACCACTTCCTTCGAGTGAGGTGTTGGCTGATATCATCAGTCTTGCACGTTCGATTCTTTTTCCTGGATTCTTTGGAAATTCATCTATCAACACCCGAACACTTAGCTACCACATTGGGGTGAAAGCCGAGCGACTCTATGAGTTGCTTGTGGAACAAATATTGGCAGGCCTCTGCTACGAATGTACTGCTGAAGAGGGAACATACATCAAAAGGCATCGCGAAAATGCAAAAGAAATAACCGCAAAATTTATTGAACGTTTGCCTCAGTTGCGCGAAATGCTAGCAACCGATGTAGAAGCGGCTTACAATGGCGATCCTGCTGCGCAAAGCTTCGGTGAAGTTATTTTATGTTATCCAGCTATTCGCGCTATCACCAATTACCGTATTGCCCACGAACTGCACTTGCTCGGTGTGCCGCTTATTCCGCGGATGATTACTGAAATGGCGCATTCAGAAACAGGCATCGACATACATCCAGCTGCTACAATTGGCGACTATTTCACCATCGACCATGGCACTGGTGTAGTGATAGGTGCAACTGCTATCATTGGTAGAAATGTGAAGCTGTTTCAAGGCGTGACGTTAGGAGCAAAAAGTTTCCCACTCGATGAAAATGGTAATCCAATCAAAGGGATTCCACGCCATCCGATTATTGAAGACAATGTCGTAATATATTCAAATGCTACCATATTGGGACGCATCACTATTGGTGAGGGAGCTACTATCGGCGGCAATATCTGGGTAACGGACGATGTCGCTAAAGGAGCAATTATTGCTCAATCAAAAGCAAAAAAATGAAAGAACAATACGAAATGATTGCCAAAACATTCCAAGGACTGGAAGATGTGTTGGCAGAAGAGTTAATCAATCTGGGTGCCGATCAGGTACAAATAGGTCGCCGTGCTGTCTCGTTTAGCGGAGATCTTGGGTTTATGTACAAAGCGAATTTACATTGTCGTACAGCATTGCGCATTCTGAAGCCGATATACACTTTTCGCGCCGACAGCACCGACGCAGTTTACGATCAGGTAAAAAAGTTTGAATGGAGCAAACATATCGATGTGAATCAGACTTTCTCAATAGATGCTGTGGTCTATTCTGATAATTTCAAGCACTCAAAATTTTTGACATACCGAGTGAAAGATGCCATTGTTGACTATTTTACCGAAAAATCAGAGAAACGTCCATCAGTGCGTCTGACAAACCCAGATATATATATCAATGTTCATGTGGCGCAAGATCGCTGCACCATATCGCTCGATAGTTCTGGTGAATCGCTCCACAAACGCGGCTATCGTCTCGACCAGACAGAAGCTCCGCTGAGTGAAGTGTTAGCTGCTGGAATGATTCTAAAAACTGGATGGCGTGGCGAAACAAATCTCATAGATCCAATGTGTGGTTCTGGAACATTGTTGATTGAGGCGGCAATGATTGCGCTCAATATTCCGCCAGGGATTCATCGCAAAGAGTTTGCTTTCGAGAAATGGTCAGACTTCGACGAAGAGTTGTTCGATGAAATCTATAACGACGATTCACGCGAAAAAGTCTTCGAATTCAAAATCTATGGCTCTGATATTTCGCCTAAAGCAATACAGATTTCGGAAGCAAATATCAAACGTGCTGGGGTGAGCAAATATATCGAACTGAAAACCGTAGGATTGCAACAAATCAGTGACATTCCAGAGAATGGTATTTTAATCACCAATCCACCTTATGGAGAGCGCATCTCTACCAGTGATTTGCTGGGACTCTATCAAATGATTGGCGAGCGACTGAAACATGCTTTTACTGGCTACAAAGCCTGGATTTTGAGTTACCGCGAAGAGTGCTTCGAGAAAATCGGATTGAAACCTTTGCGCCGTTTCCCATTAATGAACGGTTCGTTAGAGTGTGAATTCCGCTGTTACGAAATTTTTGCAGGAAAGCACAAAGAGTTTAAGACCCGCAAAGCGGAAGGGAATTATTAATTAGCCAATTTGCTAATTCGGAAATTTGAAGATTAAATATAAAAATAAAGTACAGACGCAATGCGTTGCGTCTCTAACTAAAAAATAACAATGAACATTCTTTTATTAGGATCAGGAGGAAGAGAGCATGCCTTGGCGTGGAAAATCAGTCAAAGTCCAAAGGTGGATAAGTTGTTTATTGCTCCGGGAAATGCCGGAACATCTTCTATCGGCATCAATGTCGATATGTCGGCAACTGATTTCCCCACAATCAAGGAATTTGTACTTGCCAACAACGTTACGATTGTGTTGGTAGGTCCCGAAGATCCATTAGTAAAAGGTATTTCTGATTTCTTCAAAAACGATGCAGCATTGCAAAACGTGGCGTTGATTGGTCCTTCTCAACTTGGTGCACAGCTCGAAGGCAGCAAAGATTTTGCCAAAGCCTTTATGATGCGCCACAATATCCCGACAGCGGCCTACCAAAGCTTCACTGCCGAAACGCTGAACGAGGCATACGCATTCCTCGAAACATTGCAAGCGCCGTACGTATTAAAAGCCGACGGATTGGCTGCCGGAAAAGGTGTACTGATTATCTCTGATCTAGGCGAAGCAAAGAGAGAGTTAGCAGAAATGCTTAACGGAATGTTTGGGGATGCTAGCAAAACAGTCGTCATCGAAGAATTCTTGTCAGGCATCGAATGCTCTGTTTTCGTTCTGACAGATGGTAAATCGTACAAAATCCTGCCCGAAGCCAAAGATTACAAGCGCATTGGCGAAGGCGATACCGGACTGAATACCGGTGGTATGGGAGCAGTTTCGCCTGTGTCATTTGCCGACGAAGTGTTTATGCAAAAAGTGGAAGAACGTATCGTGATTCCTACGGTAAAAGGGCTTCAAGAAGAAAACATCGACTACAAAGGTTTTATTTTCCTTGGTTTGATAAAAGTAAACAATGAACCGGTTGTAATTGAATACAATGTGCGCATGGGCGACCCCGAAACGGAAGCAGTGATGCTACGCATCGAGTCGGATTTTGTAGATTTGCTCGAAGGCGTTGCTACTGAAACATTATCGGAAAAAGTACTAAAAACAGACGCTCGCGCTGCCGTAACGGTGATGCTCGTATCGGGCGGTTACCCTGGCGACTACGAAAAGGGCAAAGTGATTAGCCATATCGACGAGGTGAAAGGCAGTATTGTGTTTCATGCCGGAACTGCGAACAAAGACGGTCAAGTGGTCACCAACGGCGGTCGCGTGATTGCAGTCAGCTCGTATGGTAAAGACAAAGAGGAAGCACTGGCAACTTCATTCAAAAACGCTCAACTGATTGATTTCGAAGGAAAATATTTCAGACTAGATATAGGATTTGATTTGTAGGTTTTTCAGTAAATGAGTAAACGAGTAGATTAGTAGACAAGTTAACGAGTAAACAAGTAAACATAACTTAGCGCTCTTTGCGAAACCTTTGCGTACTTTGCGGTAAAAATAAAATAATAACGATGCGTAACAACAATATCATAGACAAAATAGCGACAGGGCGGTTAACCGTCGTGCTCACGTTGCTTGCCGTTGTTGGGCTGATTGCCATGCGCGGGTTGCTGTTCCCAAACTCTATTCCAACAAAAGAGAATTGGGGATTGTTTACTCATTTGTTCGAAGGATGGGCTACAAAAAACACAATGCGTTGGACATTAGACGGCGCATTCGTAGTGCTGTTTGCTTTCTTATTCAACGATGCAGATACGCGCTTCAACATCATTCGTGTGCGCACCTCGTTACCCTTCTTCATTGCCGGACTACTTTTGGCGACAAATAGCTTTCTACTAGGTAATGCTGCAGAGAGTTTCAACACATTGTTGCTAATCTTGGCTATTTCGTCATTATTCTCGTCATATCAGCAACACAGAGCCGAAAAGCAGGCATTCGACATATCACTTTTCCTATCGCTTGCCTCTCTGTTTTGGATGAAAAACATCTATTTGCTGCCTATCTTCTGGATGGGGATGTATATGATGAAAACATTGAACTGGAGAAGTTTTGCTGCGTCATTGATTGGCATCGTTACACCTTATTGGTTTGCATTTTTCTATTTTGCATATATCGAAGACTATTCGCCTCTGCTCTTGCATTTCGCTTCGATTATCGATTTTCAGTTCTTTAATTTATGGAATGCACCAATTTTCACTTGGATACATTTGGGATTGACACTATTAGCAACGCTATTTTCGATTGGAAATATTATTTTCAGCAGCTTTACTGATAAAATTAGAACACGGTCTTACCTCAACTTCCTCTTCATATTGCTACTATCGTCTTATGCGTTGTTTCTTCTTGATTTCGGACGAAGTGGATCATCGATTTATCTGATTTACTTGATCTCAGCATTTCTTATTTCACATCTATTTGCTTCCGTTCGTGGACGATTTTCCACTATTCTATTCTACACACTGTTTTTCACTTACATCTTAATCTATTTATGGAGTTTATCCTAAAGTTTGCCGAATGGGGTTATTTCGGTCTTTTTTTAGCTGCTTTTTTGGCAGCTACTATTTTGCCATTTAGCTCTGAAGTAGTTTTGGGAGCTTTGATTGCTGCTGGAATGGATCGTTGGGGATGTATAGCCGCTGCTACTTTGGGTAACTTCCTTGGAGGAATGAGCTGCTATTACTTGGGCTATTTGGGGAAAATTGAATGGATTGAGAAATACCTCAAGATAAAGCAAGCGAAAGTTGAAAAACTGCAAAACTGGCTTAATGGAAAAGGCTCAGGAATGGCTTTTTTTGTATTTCTGCCAGGCATTGGCGATATCATTGCCGTTGCATTGGGCTACTTGCGAGCCAATATTTGGACAGTTTCTATCTGGATGTTTCTTGGTAAATTTATTCGATATGTGGTTCTATTGTATGGTGTTTTCGATTTGGTGAAATACTTGATACATCACTATTGGGTGTAATTGTCAGAACCATAGCGACCAAGGGATTCTACTCAGAATCAACAATAATCCAATTCCATAGAAAATAGCAATAGGCTTGAATTTTTCAGCAATCTCTTCTTTATTTTTGTGTTTTATCCAACCAATAGTGATTAACGTGATGGCAATGATTCCGACCAACGGATGCTCCAACGATGTTAATCGGAGTGTAGAGTCACTCATTTGTCCTAATCTGGCGAAACCCAAAGGTGAAAGAAAGTACAAAATCAATCCTAGTATCAACTGAACATGCGAAAATATAAGTGCCAATAAGGCTATTTTACGGTCACGAGCAGTAAAAAATCGTTTTGCATTTAGTCTTAATAATGAATAAACGACTACGATTGAAAGTAAAATGACTGTGAAAGATGCCCACAAAGAGTGAGCTGTTTGAAGAATAGTATACATA
>JBAXGL010000128.1:0-7560 GCA_037139375.1 Bacteroidales bacterium
GCATTTTCGGTAAATGGTATTTCGAAACTGCCTTCGACTACGGTCAGATAGTTGTAGAATATATCGGTAGATTGCTCTTTTTTCTCAATTTTAGATAGGTAAAGTGGAGCATTTCTATTTTTCTTAGACCAAGAAAGGATGTTTTGGCAATGCGTGGCAGACATCACACACTTGTGAATCAGTTCGTCATCGTAATCAAAAATCAACGTTTCGGAGTGCAAAAAGAGTTTCAATTTCTCTAAACATTTTTGCTCTAACGACGAAAATCCCTCTTGATGTGCGTGTCCGATGTTTGTAATAATACCTATTTGCGGCGAAATAATTTTCTCCAAACGATCCATTTCGTCAGGTTTCGAAATACCGGCTTCGAAGATCGCTAATTCGGCCTCTTCGTCGAGTTGCCATACTGAAATCGGCACACCGATTTGCGAGTTGTAGCTGCGAGGCGAGCGAATTATCCGTTTATCACGGTTCAATAGCTGAAAAAGCCACTCTTTCACCACCGTTTTGCCATTACTGCCTGTGATACCGATGGTTGGCAGCGTAAACTGCATTCGGTGGTACGTTGCGAGTTGTTGTAAGGCTACGAGTGTGTCGTCTACCGCAAGAACGTTTGCAAGCGGCAATTCGACGGATAGTTTGTCGCTTTTGTTGACCACAAAATTGCAAACGCCTTTTTCGTAAAGTTCGGCAATGAATTTATGTCCGTCGTTTTGCTTTGTTTTTAATGCAAAAAAGAGCGTCTCTTCGGGGAAAGAGAGCGAACGACTGTCTGTCAGCAGAATGGAGATATTGCTGTTGGTTAGTTTCACCTCATTTGCATGCACAATGCGCGCAACGTCAACAATGGAGTAGGTCATAGCGATTCAAAAGATTGAAGTTGCTCACGTAGTTGAGCAATTTCTGTTGATAATGCAAAGTAAGGCGATTTTTTGGTTAGTTGCTCCAGTTTTGCGAGGTTTTGCTCCAAAAAGAGTTTGTACGTCTCCGATTTGGGGTTGAATGGTCTATGCGCAAGTGCTTTCTGCAAATCATGCCATTCTGCAATCTTTTGCTGCGTGGCCTTCGATAGATGTGTTTCGCAAAACCGCTGCCAAATGTAATCTACTGTTTGATTCGAGGGATGAATCATATCTTCGGCATAAAACCGGTAGTCGCGCAATTCGTCCATCACCAGTTCGTATGCTGCAAAATAGCTGCAAAAGTCATATTCCTTCACCAACTTGTCGATAGCAAGCAGAAGGGTTGATTTGCTCAACTGGTTTTCGTGCGCTCCGTCTTTCCAATGACGAATAGGGCTGACGGTGAAAAGTATTTTAATGTTGGGGTTAAATTTTCTTAGTTTAGTTATTAATTCTCTCCATTCTTTCACAATTTGATCCACGCTAATTCGCTCACGTCGGAAATTGTTATCGGGCAATTTATGGCAATTGCTTACTACATCGTTTGTCTCTTTATGGAAATATACAAAGGCTGTGCCAAATGTTACAATCAAATGGTCAGATTCCGCGAGCCATTTGGAAGAATAGTCCATGCGTTTGTTTAACACCGAAAGACAACTATCTGCATCAGCAGCCGAAAAGCGAGAATGGTGTGCAAAACTGTGGAAAATGCCTTGATGTTCAAATAGGTCATTTTCACTGAAAATCCGGTTATCCATTAAATTCAGCAAAGCCGACTTTATCGAGAGCGGATTGTATAAAATGCCAAATGGATTGATATCCACCTGAAATTTATTTCCGATCAACTTATAACCCATATTCTCTGCAAAGCACGAGCCTACGAGCAGCAGCTTGTGGGCATAATCAATAGGAGAGGAGCTTTGCGGAATTGTAACCGTTGTTTGAAGTTGCATTCGTATCTCTGTTTTAAACAAAAAGGAAGCTAAAACGAATCTTAGCTTCCTAATTTTATTTGACTATCAAATATAGGACTTTTTTCAATACAATTTATTTTATGCAATGAATTTTTAGATTGAATAGAGATGAAAGGCAATCAGGAGAATCATAAAGACCATCATGTAGATGTTGATGCCGATAAATGATTTTTTGAAGCTCAATTCTTGCACATTTCCAAATGATATTTTTACAAAGAAGGCAACAAATGCGATGTTCAGTACAAAGATAAACAGAAAGAACGACCACGAAATTGAGACCAAAAACAGAGGTATGACAATGGATACAAACGATGTGGCAACAATCCACGAAAAGATGATTTTCTTCAGATTCTGTGGATTAACTGCTTGATTGATTGTTGGAAATCCTGCACCCTCATATTCTTTGCCATACTTCAACATCAACAACCAAAAGTGCGGTATTTGCCAAATAAATAGGAAAAATGCAATAAATAAGATGGTCGTATCAAATACATATCCACCAGCGGCTGTCCAACCGATAAGAGCAGGAATTGCACCTACTAACGAACCTGGAACAACGGCGAAAGGCGTCACTCTTTTCAGTTTAGTATAAACGAGGTTGTACCAAAATATATTCAATGCACCCAAAAAAGCGGTTACAAACCCAAAGAAGACGTAGAATATCAGAATCCCCCCAATGATGAAGAGTAATGTGATTTGTAATGCCTGATTGAGAGTCATTTCGCCTGATGGAATAGGTCGATTCTTTGTCCTGTCCATCTTGGCATCAAACTCACTCTCTTGCCATTCATTCAATCCACTTGCACCACCTGCTAAAATAAACACACCCAGAATCAACGGTATAAGTTGTATCCCGAAGTGACCTGTGTAAACAAGGTATCCGGTAATTGTGGTGAATGTCACCGCAATAGAAACCCTGTATTTGATTAATGCAAGTATGGATTTAAATGAAACTGAACTCATTTAATTGACTTTAAATATTCAATGATGCTAGCAAGATCTTTATCTGTGACAACACCTGTATAAGATCTCATAATGCCGGGTGCATAAGTGGCTGCAATTTCTTTGTTTGGATCGTAAATAGAGTTTTTAATATATGTTTCATCTACTTTTACTTTCTTCGGAGCTCCGTCAGCAGTTACATCAATAGTTGCATCGTATAGTCCTTTGAGTGTAGGTCCAACGAGTCTCGAGCCATCAACGGAGTGACATGCAATACAACCATTTTTTTCTAACACTTTATAACCATTGTTGTTGTCAAGTTTTTTCTTTACCGGAACAGCCGCAATCCATTTGTCATAATCTTTCTGAGAAACGATTTTGATAATTCCCCTCATATAGGAGTGACTCACTCCACAATAAACGGTACAAAATAAATCATATTCGCCAATTTCCCCAGGTATAAACCAACTGTAATTGTTTTTGCCTGGCACCACATCTTCTTTAATTCTGAAAGATGGAACAGAGAACCCGTGAAGTACATCAGGAGAAAACAAATCAATTTTAACTGGTTTATTAATTGGCAAAACAAGCGTGTCAGCCTCTTTGTTACCAGGGTAATCAAACGACCATTTCCACATCTTGCCGATTGCTTTTACACGCATAGCATCCTTTGGTACCTGACGCATTGGCAAGAATCCTGCCCAACCGAGATAAAACATCACCAACACCAAAATCAAAGGAATCGTTGTCCAAGTGATTTCAAGAGCTGTACTGTCCTTGACCTGAATCGCTACGGGGTGTTTCGATTTGCGGTATTTCACAATAAAGAAGATCATCAATGCGGTTAATCCTACAAGGAAAAATATAGAAACTCCTAGTATGAACAGGAATGCAATATCTACATTGTGAACAAAATTTGATGCGTTTGAAAACATATTCTTATAGTTTAAATATCAATATAATTTGTTTACTATTAATGATTTATCTTATAGTTGATTATCTGTAGAAATAATCAATCAGTGTGATAAGAACAATCGAAATAAATAGTATAAACACAGAGCCTACCAAAATCTTAAGTAGAGGGCCTTCGTGTTTGAGGTGCATAAAGTAGGACAACACAAAATAGCTTTTCACACCTGCTATCAGAAGTGCAATAGTGAGGGTGAGAGGCCCTAATTCAAGATTGGCAACCGTAATGGTCATGAGCGTGAAAAACATTAATAAGGTCACAATTTTGACCAATACGCTGTATTCCGTGATGTGTATATCGTGATTGTCAGACATATTCTTATATTTTTTGAATTACGAAATTAAATACAACAATGGGAAAAGGAAAATCCAAATCAAATCGACAAGGTGCCAGTAAAGGGCTCCATTTTCGAGAAGAACAAATCTTTCTTTATTGATTTTATTCGTTTTAACTTTTACCATACAGATGGTTAACAGAATCATACCAATAATGATATGCAGTGCATGCAAACCTGTCATGAAGAAGTATAAACTAAAATACAATATATGACCTCTTTCGAGCAGCGTCATCAACTCCGATCCCGGATAAAGTCCATGGTGAAACTTCGCTCCCCACTCAATGTATTTATTAAACAAGAATACAGCAGCCATCAATAGCGTGATTCCAATCATAATGAGTGCCAACTTCTTGTTCTCCTTTTGTACAGCAGACAATGCCATTGCAATTGTCATACTACTGAAAAGCAGCGCAATGGTGTTGATTGCACCAATGGTAACACTCAGCTCAAGACTGGCTTCATGAAAATTATCGTGGTATTGTAACCTATACACAGAATAAACCAGAAACAAACCCCCAAACAGAAGAAGTTCTGTAAATATAAAGAGCCACATTCCTAATTTTGCACCTGCATCGTCTCTGTGCTCTTCGTGATGTACTACATGTTCACTCATAACTCTACATTTTCTTATTTATAATCGTAAGGGTTTTCATTAATTACAGGCTCTTCGTCGAAGTTCAACAACGATGGAGGTGAAGGCAATGTCCATTCGAGGGTTAATCCACCCCACGGGTTGTTTGGCGCTAATTCACCTTTTCTTGCACCTTTCACCAGATTAGCAATCATAATAATTAAACCAGTTGCAAGAATAAATCCGCCTATGCTGGAGAATATTTGAGCAGGTTGAAATTCAACTGGGTAGTCGAAATAACGTCTTGGCATACCTTGGATCCCAATTATAAATTGTGGGAAATACAGGATGTTGAACCCAACAAACATAATGCCTGCAGCCCAATTTGCACGTTTAAGATTATACATTCTACCATACATTTTGGGTAACCAGTAGTGAATAGCTGCAAAGAATGCAAATCCCATACCTCCAAAGATGATGTAGTGGAAGTGCGCCACCACAAATGCAGTATCATGAACCTGTACGTTAGTTGCTACAGAGCCTAATAACAAGCCTGTTGTTCCACCAATGATAAACAAAAAGATAAAAATTACCGCATAAACAAAGGGAGGTTTAATATCAATAGACCCTTTGTACATGGTCAAAATCCAGTTGAAAACTTTGATAGCACTTGGCACAGCCACAACAAATGTCAATAACGAGAAAAACCATCTTGCGTTTTCGCTCATCCCTGAAGTATACATGTGGTGACCCCATACTAAGAAACCAACACCTGCAATCGCTAGACTTGACATCGCAATCGCTTTGTATCCGTAGATTTTACGCTGACAGAAAGTAGGTATAATTTCAGAAATTACACCCATTGCAGGAAGTATCATGACATAAACGGCTGGGTGAGAATATATCCAAAATAAGTGTTGAAATAAGATTGGATCGCCTCCTAATGCTGGATCGAAGAATCCAATTTTGAATAGACGTTCAGCAATAAGCATAACTAAAGTAATCCCAACAACAGGCGTAGCAAGCAATTGAATCCATGCTGTTGCGTAAAGCGACCATGGAAACAGTGGCATGCTGAATAATTTCATACCCGGAGCACGCATTCTATGTACCGTAACAATAAAGTTAAGTCCTGTGAGAATCGATGAAAACCCAAGGATAAATGCAGCCGTAGTGGCAATGATAACACTCGTTCCTGTGTTTGCACTGTATGGCGCGTAGAATGTCCATCCAGTATCAGGTGGTCCGGCTTTCAAAAATTGAGAAGCAACAGCCAATATACTACCAGTAACGTATAGATACCACGAAAAAAGGTTTAACTTCGGAAATGAAACGTCTTTTCCACCAATTAAAATCGGTAGGAAGAAATTTCCAAATACGGCAGATAAGCCCGGTATCACAACCATGAAAATCATGATAATACCATGAACAGTGAACACCCCATTGTAGGTTTGTGCTTTCATGATGGTTTCACCTGGAGCTAAGTGTTCCACTTTCATCAATAAGCCCAGTACAACGCCAACAAGGAAAAATGCACTGATGCAATACATATACATCAATGAAATTCTTTTATGATCCATAGTAGTCAACCAAGACATTATCCCAGTGTACTTACTTTTGGTGTCAAAATAACTTACATATTCTACTTTTCCAACTCCATTACTCATTGTTTGTCGATTTTATTGTTTCTTGATCTTGGTTTAACTAAAAATATTAGAATGAAAGCGATTAAAAATAAGATGGTTAATATACCGCCTATCTTAGCGACATCTATTCCAAATCGTTTATTATCATTATCGTAACTATAACACAGCAACAACAGTTTTTGTATCGATGGTCGTGGTTGTTCGTTGTTTGCTTCGGCAATAGCTAATTTCAAATCCAATGGCAAAAAACTGATACCATAAAGATATCGTGTAATTTGGCCTGATGGGCTAATCGCAATTATAGCAGATGGATGAACGAAATCCAATCCTACTGCTTTCGTTTTAAAGCCGGTAGCATCAGTGATTTTGAAGATTGTAGTGCTGTCTGTGGTCAGAAATATCCAACCATTTCCTTTGCCTTTCGAATACTTAGTTACAAATTTATCTTTTTTTAATTTTGCTTTCTCGGGTGTGTCTCTGAAGTTGAAACTGATAGTTATCACCTGATAATCTTTGCCTAATTGTAAATCTGATTTCTGAATCACTGTGCCAACTCCTTCAAGCAGCGGACTGCATAATCCGGGGCAATCGAAATAGACAAACGACAAAATTGTTGGTTTGGTAATTAATTGACGCAAAGTGACAGTATCTGATTTTTCATTCACAAATTTCAAATCCAAAGGGATTTTATTCCCCAAATGCTCAATGATTCCGACTTCTTGAGATTGATCAATTTGTCCAAAAGAAATCACTGGAAAAGCCAGCAAAATTAAAAATGATAACAGTACCGCGCGTTGTTTCATAAAACTAATTTTTACCCAATTCGTTTATTTTTTTTAGAGTCAACATCAAGTAGATAAAGAAGGAGATAACAACGGTTATTCCAGTAAAATAGGTGATAAGAATCCACCAAGGTGCTTTCTTCATCACATTCCACATCGCTCTATCTTTGGTCAGACTTGGCATATCAGTCGGAATTCCAATCTTCAACTTGTTTTGAGATTCGATTTCACCGTATATTTCCGAATTCACATTAAGTAGGAGATTGATGTTCCCTGTTTTGTCTCCAGGTAGGTCTTTGGGGAATTTGAAAACAGCTAAACCATTAGCATCAGAACGAACAGTTTTTTCGATTTGCAGTTTGCCAAAATATCTCTTGGCAAAAAGTGAAACTTCAGCATCTTTCACCGCAATAACACCCGTTTTCTCATCAGCTTT
>JBAXGL010000129.1:0-7379 GCA_037139375.1 Bacteroidales bacterium
AGAATTCTTCATCAATCTTTTGGGAAAACCAAATTAATTCCTCATTTTATACTTAAATACGTTCATGAAATTGAAGATTGTCGAAGTCTTAATTACCTCTATATTATAAATATTGATAAAGAGAAATCTTTTAATACAAAGGCATTATCTGGTGGGAAATGGTGGACTGAGAAACAAATTGTTGACAATCTGGATAAAAATTACTTTAGTACAGCTTTTGAATCAGAGTTTGAATATATACAATCAACTGTTTTGATGGCTGAGGGATATGGGATTCCTGTCGGAATGTATTCTAAATCAGCAACCAAATTGAATTAACCTAGATTTGAACTCGCTGATAATTACCTAATTATTCAATAAATATCACTTTGCATTATAAAGTATTGGGTATTTATTTAGTAATATTTTATTCGTAATTTCCTAAACTTTTTCTTTTGTGATTTGTTTAAATAATATATCATTTAAGCATCTATTTACATATGTCTTTCCGTCCTTTTGTATATTTAATGGGTAACCTTTTAAACTATATACTGAGATGAAACACTTAATCGTTTATTGTCATCCTAATAAAAAAAGCTTTTGCAATAACATTCTTGATCGTTTAATTATTGAGCTTGAAAGTGTAGATGCTGAAGTTAGAGTGAGAGATTTATATGGTATTGGTTTCAATCCTGTACTGTCAAAAGAAGATTTGAAGTTAATGGAAGATGGCAACTTCTCCATTGATGTGCGTGAAGAGCAGGAGCATATCAAATGGGCAGAGGTTATTACTTTCATCTATCCAATTTGGTGGACAGGTATGCCTGCAATGCTCAAAGGTTATATCGACCGAACTTTCTGTTACGATTTTGCTTTTTGCCCGTGTTCCGATGGTCTCATTGGAATGCTGTCAACTAAAAAAGTAAATATAGTGAATACTATGCGTGCCTCTGAAGATCTTTATCGTGGAAATGGAATGATTTATTCGATGCAGAAAACAATCGATGAGGGCATTTTTCAATTCTGTGGTATGCAAGTGCTTAAGCACCTCTATTTTTGTACAGTGCCAACTTCAGAGACCATTGCGAGAGAGGCAATGCTTTCACAAATCAGCGAATTAGTTGGATATTCACACTCAATGTGGTATTAAGAATATAATCTTGTAATTATATTGATTCAAAAATTTCACTTGCAAATTCAGACAGAGTAGTGTCTCTTGCTCCCATAAGTAGCACTACATCACCATCTGACAGATTTGCTTTTAAATAACCCTTCAAATCATTTCTGTTTGGAATAAACTTTGCACACTTTTTATTCGAGACAATTGCTTCGGATACAATCTCAGAAGAAATATTTTTATCTACAGTGCCACCTGCATAATATACATCGGAGAGAATAAATACATCTTCGTTTGTCAATGTTTCACTAACTAATTCACTCAACTCTTGATGCATAAAACGAAGAGGTCCAAATCCGTGCGGCTGAAACCATGCAAAAACTCGTTTGCCTACTTGTTGACATGATTTTATAGCTGCTGCCACTTCCGATGGATTATGAGCAAAATCATCAATTACGCATATATTATTTTTTCTACCCACCAATTGTGTTCTCCGATATATACCTTCATAATTTATCATAGCTTGAGCCGCTTCTTCTACAGATACACCAACAGCCGAGACAGCTGCTACAGCGGCTAATGTATTTTCCATATTGTGCCGTCCAATCATTGGAACAGTAAATGGAACTCCATTGACAAAAAACTTAATTTCAAAGCCTATTTGTTTGAAATCTGAACCAAAAAAGCCAACACCTGATTTTGTGCCAAAGTCAAAAGATTTATCCATTGAAATTTGAGCAGAAGCGGGATGGTCTGCATTCACGATGAAACGCCCGTAAGTATTAGTTCTGAATGTTGTAAACAAAGCCATTAGTTCGTCGAATTCTTTGTGGTCCCTATCAATATTCAATACGATTGATATTTCTGGCAAATAATTGACGATAGAACCATCTGATTCATCTGATTCAATGACTAACCAATCGCTTTGACCTACAAAAGCATTGCCGGGCAAACCTTTTTTTTGCAGTGATGTAAGGCCAGCACCAGTCATCAACGAAGGAGATATTTGTGCGTGCTGCAAAATATGAAAAATCATACTTGTAGTTGTAGATTTCCCCGATGTTCCTCCAATTGCAATCGTTCGTTTTGATTTTGAAATTTCGGCTAAAAGTTCTGATCGTTTAAGGATTGGTATATTATTTTGAATAGCTTTTTTATATTCAATATTGCTTTCCTCGATAGCTGTGGAAACAACAACAACATCTACATCGCTAGAAATACCTGATGCATCTTGATAAAAACAATCAATTCCCATTTTTTCAAACTGTTCCTGAATAAGCATTTTCTGATTCTTATCGAAAAGTCGATCAGACCCAGATACTTTCTTTCCAGTGCCACATAGATATTGCGCAATTGCACTCATTCCTGTGCCTGCAATACCAACAAAAAAATAGTGTTGAAACGTGTCGATGTGCGTAGTCATTTTTCTTTAAAATTGAGATTATACAAAGAAAAAATTAATGTGCAAATAGTGATCCTTTTTTTGATATTTTTAATGAAAGTGCCGAGTTGTCTCCGTATAAAGTACCTCTATCTATTGCGGTTGAGGCCGTAAATCTCCAACCATTTAGTTTTGATGGGGAATAATTAAGTTCAATTAATGCCGAAGTTGTTGTTTTTACTTTTTCGAATGGTAAATAGTGACGTCCCCATCCTTGGCTATATGTCGTTAATATGCGTGCATCGAGAGTGTGATTCAGCGCTGCGCTTAACCCTATATGAAAAGCTTTAACACGATTGTTCTGAATACGCAACGTGCCATCTGTATTGTAAATGGGTGATGATAGAAGAGGATTTCCATTAGTCATACCCCAATGTTCCCAACCTGTATAGTTTCCATTGTTGTAATAATCATCATTTCCAGTTGCCTGATTTGTCAAATTTGTCCCTTTATAATCGGATGGAGCCCAATGGATGGAACCACTTTGGTCAGTAGTTTGCAAGTATTCCAAAACAACTCCTGTAATTCCTTGTTTTGTTTGACTAGCATATTCTAAGCCCCAAAGTCCATCAAATCCATTTTGTTTTGACATCCCTGAAAAATCTTCAAAAAAGTTTTCGATGTATCCCTTTATTTCGTAATCTTTTGGGTGATACGAAATGGTCAATAGTTCACTGCCTAAGGTGTTGCCAAAAGCGTACACTTGATCGCTTGTAGGGCTCTGACTATCGCCTTGCGAGGGAATAAGAATCATCCAATAATGTTTCAAGGTAATGGGCGTAGATATTACCTTTATTACATTATGGTCAACATAATATCTGTCACCACAAAACTGATTTTCAAGTTGTCCATCAAAAGTAATCGACCATGCAGATTTTGGGAAATTATACATCAAACTAAATTCTTTTTGATGATATAGTACTTTTTTTGTGTAGTAATTAGTATAAGCCGAATTCTTATTAATAGAATCAAATCTAATTGTTCGTGCTTGGTAATCTCCATCCGTAAACCATCCAAAGGCAACAGCAGCCTTCACTTTTAACGCATTGTGAAATAACCAAGGGAATGAGATATATTTAGGTGTGCTTAATCTGACCATTGGAATTGGCCTCGCATTACCCGACCACGACATGCCACCAGAGCTCAATAATTGATTCTTTTGAATACCGGGATACTCTTTGCTGCCAATGGATAACTCAAATTTTTTATAATCAATATCACAAAAAGCTTGTTGAAGAATAAATTTTGAAGTGTAATTATGAGTTTCAACAATATCTAAACCAAAATGAAAATTGAGACTATTACTAACATTTGTAGTATTGAATACGCCTGCTCGTAAATAGCCATTATTTTTGTCAATGGAGGCAATACCATGTCGGTTGCTCATCATCCAAAATGGCGTGTTTGCGCCAATTCCTGTTATTGCTTCGCTTTCGATATTGTATGTCGATTGACTAAATATAGGAGATGTAAAGAAAAATAGAATAAGCCCTATTGGAATGAATAAATATCGTGAGTTTTTCATAAATAGGGGAGTCTAGAATTTTCTGAAAATTAGTTCACGCAGACCACTCTTTAATTGTAAGTTTGTGGCATTCAATACCTCTATTTTGTAATGCTCTGAACTATCTTTGATTCCAAACAATTTTCTTGTGTTTAGGTCGGAGAGATTCCATGTCCTACCATATAAAGATTTGTTGTTCCAATCCACATAATCTAAAAATAGTGAGTCATCGGCTTGAGTAAATTTTCCAAAAACTCCAGCATAATAGATTGGATTCATTTTTCTTTGAACGAATAGCACATTGTTATCGAAACTGTAAAAAATAGTATCAATATTATTTGTCTTACCATTAGTAGTTTCGTAACGCAGTTGCCAACGACCTTGCAGATCTGCATTATAATCTTTATGGCAAGAGGATAATATCAAAATAAATCCAACTAAAAGAATTACTTTTTTTAGTCCAAAAGAAGTATTAAGATTTGGAAAATTTATTTCGAGAATTCCCATAAGATGGAATTATTAAGCGTAAAAAAGAAGTGTTAAATTAAAAGATTGAAACTAATTTTAGTTCCAATCTTTTAATTTATTATTTTTTCTCAATTAACTCCTTTGTTTGTTTGATGTGACCTTTAGAAGAGGCACCAAACAGTACAGATTCGATTTTTGGAAAACGATTCACGTATTCGATAGCTTCTTGTGGTTTCAATGCTCCAGCTGCCAATACTTGCATAGCGATTGGTCGGAATTTTTTTGCCGGATCGGTGAGATAGTTTTCATATGCTTCGATGCTTCCTGATACACGAAATCCGATTTTATTGATTGATGCACAAATCACAGGGTTTTCGATTCCGAGTTCTTCACATACATCGACCATTTTGCACATATTCATGGTAATAAAACCAGGTTCTGCTTTGTATTTCTTTTTCACATGTTTTGCAAATGCTGCAAAGAAATCATACATTCCTAATCCTAAAATCAAATCAACGACTACATTTTGTAAGAAAATTACAGGTGTATTGATGCCTTTAAACATTTTCATTTCGGCATCTACCAGCAATTCCATCATCGCTACATAGTCTTTTTGTATGAATGCCATACCACCTTTAGCAGCTACCGACAGTATATTGCCAGGCATGTAGGCTTTCACAGCACCCAAAATGCCCAAATCGGTCACTGCATTGGCATACTTGTGTGCGTAAGGCATACATGGGAATATGTTGAAATTTTTCCACTCCGTAGGGTTTTTGCGCATATAATCGCATATATCACCAATGCGGTCGTGAGTCGTACACATGAATGTGTTGATTCCCAATTCACGTGCAGAACTCAATACATCTATAATTGCTTGATTCTCTTTGAATCGTATGGCTTGTGCTCTTGATTTCTCGTCAGATAAGTGGTTGACTGCAAAAAACTGGTTGTCTCCAAATAGTACTCTATCCATATTTGTTCTTATTTTGAAGCGTCATTAATCATGATGTCGATAATCTTATCGGTTGCCAAAGCTTCTGCAAAAGAGTTAATGTTTTCTTTGCGTTTGTTTTTGATGCAATCGATGAAATAGTCGATTTGTGCAGAATACTCTTCGCCACGAAGGTTGAAGTTGACAAGTGGAGTGAGGTCGGTGATGTATTTGATTGTCCATCCTTTCTCCATTTTCTCTGCTTTGTTTTCTTCTTTCAGGTAGATTTTGATTTCCGTAGCATCGGCAATCATTTTCCCTTTCTTACCTTCTATTTCGATAGATGTAGTCATTTTGCGATGCGTTTCGTCGCTCCAGTTTACAGCAAGTTGTCCACTCAATCCACTTTCAAGGAAGAGAGACGAATACACTGCATCTTCTACTTCGTTTGAGTAGATGTTTTTAAGCAAAGTACCTTTTGCATTTATGGGTTTTCCAAGTATAAAATGAATCAAATTCAACACGTGTGAGGCATAGTCGAACAGACATCCACCTCCTTCAGAACGGTCTGAACGCCAAGTTCCCCCTTTTTCTTTAAGCACTACTGGACCAAATGCCGATCCAGTGAAGTGAAATAAATCGCCAATTACGTTAGCTTCTACTAAACGTTTCATTTCGCGGAAGGTTCCGATGTAGCGGTTGTGATACCCAACTTGATTAACAACGCTTTTTAATTCAGCAACTGTCACCATTTTCACACCATCTTCTACGGTAAGAGAGAAGGGCTTTTCGCAAAATACGTGAATACCTCTTTCGAGCGCATACAATACCATATCTGCATGAAACTTGGTAGGAGTAGCTACTACGATACACTCTGGCTGTGTCTCGTCAATCATTTTTTTGAAATCAGTATAGCCCTTTTGCTTCGAATATTTGTTGAAAGCATCCAACAGAAAGGTAGAGGAGTCGCACACGGCTACTAAATCGACATCTGGATGTGCATTCAGAATAGAACAATGAGATAATCCCATTTTTCCTAATCCGATGATAGCTGCTTTGATCATAATTTTGTTGCTTGAATTAATTCCTTGCAAAAGTAGTATTCTTTGTCGAAAAAACCGCATATAAATTGCTAATGCTCCTATATTTTTTAACCATATTGCTATTTAATACAAAACAAAATGCTAATCTTTATCATTGCTGTCAATTAAGACTGATAAAAATTAGTCTTATTAGTTTAAAATCAATTGTTTTTGTGCCTTCTAAAACCATTTAGAAAAGAAACTTTAAGCTATGACAAATAAGGAGTTTAGAAAATCAAATTTTTCTGCATTTATTGAGCGTGAAAGTTTCTGCTTTTTTTGAATAAACTTGAAAAACATAAGATTCAACGGCATCTTTACATTTTAAAGTTTAGAATGATTTTGTGAAAATATTTATTGTCAGCTATTGCGGTTTTAATAAAAAGGCCTACCTTTGCGCTCGGGTAAGTCCTATACGGCATGCTCCTTTCTAATCCCCCAGGGCTTGATCGCAGCAAGGGTCGAAAGTTGTAGCGGCGCGATGTAGTAAGCTTACCCACTTGCCTTCATAGCTCAGTTGGTCAGAGCACGTGATTTGTAATCTCGGGGTCGTGGGTTCGAATCCCTCTGAAGGCTCTCAATTAACCGCAAACATCTTTTGTTTGCGGTTTTTTTAGGTTCTATTTCAGCAATGCAATGACAGGCAGGTTCTCGAAAACCCTTTTCCCATGAGGCGAATTAATCAAATCATCAGTTAAGTCTTGTCCGGCAAAATTGCCATAATGCTTTCCATTCTTCCAATAGTTACTTTGGGTCATATCATAAATCTTTCCTTCGAAAGCAATCCAAATCTCATCCATTTCACATCCATTTCGCAATGCTAATTGAGATTTTGTATAGTGGGGTAATTTCAT
>JBAXGL010000130.1:0-7328 GCA_037139375.1 Bacteroidales bacterium
GTATCTCAAATCACCCAAACTTTCATCCCGATCAAACGCAGCCACCACAAACGAACAGAGGGGTTGAATCAACACCTGCTCGGCGCGCGCAAACTCAATGGCTTTTTGCACCAGCAGTTTGCCATACCCCTTGCCACCAAAGGCACCATCTACTCCTGTGTGGTCTATCACCATGCGGCGTGGCTCTTGCGCCCACTGGTAGGTAATCTCACCTGCTGCTTGGTCTGCTTCGTACAGCACAAAACGGCCTTCGTGTCCGTTATCTTCGTGTTCAAATCGTATCGTCATCTTGTTTTCTGTTTTTTTTTGATTGTTTTGTTTGTAATTATCATTTGCGACGGGTTGAAACCGCATCGCTACAAAATGTTTCATCCCTACGGGATTTTGTCGTTCGATGTTCAAGCGACGTTCGCCATTCGACCTTTTCAATGCCGTAGGCATGATTCATTCTGTAACGCTGCGACTTTTGTCCAGCGATAAGAGGCTGTGCCTCCCACCGGAGTGCCGTAGGTACGGGGCATATAGACAACCGCCGATGTGAGGGTGTGACTTTTTGGGCTCACGCTCTCACTAGTTGGATTACAGATGACTTTTCAAGAATGATTCAAATCAACAACTGTCATCAACCCTAAAAAAGTCAAGTAGTATGACTTATTAATCCATTAAAATGGCATTGTGTTGTGCAAGAAATGTGTAGTAGCCCTCTTCTAAATCTCCCTCTAGAAGATATTCGTGTTTTACCTCCAAATTCTTTAGATCATATATCAAATACAATTTCGAGTCTTTGTTTTCATCTGCCTCTTCGTCATCATCTTCGTCATCCTCATCAGCAATTCTTCCAGTAAATCCTTCTGGAATTTGAAATGATTCTTCATCTTCTACTTCAATTGCCTCTGTGTCATACCCTTGTTGAAAAAGTATTGCATCAGAGTCGTAGTCTTCGTCTTCGTCATAACCTGCGGATTCTCTTGTTGTGTCGAAGGTCGGCATAATCAGTACTGTGAGTTTTTTCATCATTCGTTAGTTTTAGATTTATAAGTCGTTTTTTTATGCACTCAATATCCTTTTCAATGTGTCCTGCATCGCTAGCTTAAATGCTTCATCCTGTGCAATCAGACGATAGAGGTCGAGTTCGTTTTTCCGTTGTTTCGACATCACCTCATCGAATATCTTTTTGAAGGCTATCTCTCTATTCTGCACATCCCCATTATCGGAATATTTCGATTTAAAATCAGGATGAGCCTGTATGTTTTTCGCCAGATTCACAAATTTGACACGCTGCTCTTCGGGGGTAACATCCCAACCCTGAAACCATCGCTCGTTGAAACTGCGAATGATTAAATCCAGTGGATCGTCTTCACCACCAGTGGTATGTGCACCGCGCGGGTTAGGATTTTGCGGATTCAGCTCCGTTTCCGAATCATCGAGACCAATGCTCGCATTGAGCTTGACACGCTGCAAACCATACGTCGATAAATCGACCGAGTTTAGCAGCCCATCGAGCAAATCTTTGTCCGGATCGAGAATGACTAACTTCGGAATCAGAAATTTGAGAAACCAAAACAGCTTTTCCCATTTCACAACTTCGTAAGGAAGTATAGAGGCCATCTGACCATAGATCTTCACAAACTGTTTGGCTTTGATTTTATAGTCCGCCTTTTCGTCGCTCTCCAAATCCAACCCCTGATTAAATCGGTCTGCTGCCAAATCAATGATTGGGCTAAGCTGCTGTGCATCCACTCCTTTGAAGAATTTCTCCACAAACTCTTCTACCTCCGACCATTCATAAACGCCCAAGATGTCGAGTGCCTCTTTGAGTTCGTGGAGCACGTTCACATCCGTGGCTTCACTCAAGGTAGTGGAGGTGTAGAAATCGTCGAACGCGGTTTTGATATCTTCCGTTGAGTTGAAGAAATCAAGCACAAAAAGGTCTTCGGTCTTCTTACCCAGTTTATTGGCAGAGCGATTCAAGCGCGACAAGGCTTGCACTGCCAGCACCCCTTGCAATTTCTTATCGACATACATCGCCGACAGCTTGGGTTGATCAAATCCGGTGAGGTATTTGTTGGCGACCACCAACATGCGGTATTCGTCGTTATCAAATTTTTCGCGCGTCTCTTTTTCCGAAAATCCATTGATGCTCTCTTCCGAATACTCAATGCCATTTACGGTTTTCTTGCCGGAGAATGCAATTGCTATTTTGAAAGGATTCCCTTTTGAATCCAGTAATTTTTGCAAGGCAAAGAAGTAGCGAATAGCCGATTCGATGCTCTGTGTCACCACCATCGCTTTGGCTTTTCCTTTGAGTTTCTTGGTATTGACCACTTTGGTCAAGAAGTGATCAAATAGAATCTCCGCCTTGGTAGCAATGGTCTGCTCGTGTCGCTCTACATAAGCTTTCAGTTTCTTCTGAGCCTTGGCTGAGTCGAACAATGGATTATCCTCAATCGACTTTTCTATTTCGTAGTAGCTCTTGTAGGTGGTGTAGTTGGCCAATACATCAAGAATGAAACCCTCTTCTATGGCTTGCTTCATCGAGTAGAGGTGAAACGGTTTGAACTTGCCATCCTCTTGACGAACGCCAAACTTCTCAAGCGTATTGTTTTTGGGTGTTGCCGTAAAAGCAAAATAGGAGGCATTGCCGCGCATCCTGCGTGAGCGCATCGTCTCGAGTATCAGGTCTTGCGCATCTTCATAAGTCTCTTCGTTGTTGCTGCCCATGGCTCGGTTCATATTGTCGGCTGCAGAACCACCCTGACTGCTGTGTGCTTCGTCGATGATGACTGCAAACCGCTTGTCACTCAGGTCGGCGATACCATCTACAATGAATGGAAATTTCTGAATGGTGGTGATGATGATGCGCTTACCGCTTTCGAGACTCTTTTTCAAATCCTGTGCCGAAAGTGCCGGAGCTACAATATTCTTCACCTCCGAGAAGTCGCGAATGTTGTCGCGCAACTGCTTATCGAGCAATCGTCGGTCGGTAACTACTATCACCGAATCGAACAGCGGATTGGTCACACCCTTGCTGCCCTGCACACTGTCGCTCTCTGGATAGGTCTCTATCAGCTGATAGGCTGCCCAGGTGATGGAGTTCGATTTGCCCGAGCCTGCTGAGTGCTGTATCAGGTAGGTTTGCCCAACGCCTTTGCGCGAAGCATCGGCAATGAGCTTGCGCACCACATCCAACTGATGATAGCGCGGGAAGAAGAGATTCTTCTTACTCAATGGATCTTTCTCTTTGCCATCGAAGCGCACAAAGTGTTGAATGATGTTGGCAATGCTTTCGCGGGTGAGCACTTCGTCCCACAGGTAAGCGGTTTTGTGCCCGAATGGATTTTGCGGATTTCCTTTGCCGAAGTTGTTCCCTTTGTTGAAGGGCAGAAAGAAGGTGTCGCCTCCATTCAGTTTGGTGGTCATATAGACTTCGTCGGTGTCGAGCGTGAAATGCACGATGCAACGCCCGAAGTTCAACAACGGCTGACTGATATCTCGTTTAAATTTATACTGATTTTGACCATGCACCTTGGCATTTTGTCCCGTCCATTGGTTTTTGAGCTCCAGTGTGGAGAAGGGCAGTCCGTTCACAAACAACACCATATCAATCTCTTCTCCCGGATTGGCCAGCGAGTAACGCAACTGACGGGTGACGCTGAACTGATTGCTCTCGAAATTCTTCTTCACCGACACGCTACTGCTAGCCAACGGCAACTGATAGAAGAGCGTGAAGTGTGCATCTTCCACCTCCAGCCCTTTGCGCAGCAGGGCGATGATGCCGTATCGCTTCACCGTCCGATCGAGCCGTTCCAATATCCTCAGCTTCCAGTCGCTTTGCCGTTGCAGCTTCTTTAGCTCGGTGGGTTGTGTAGCTTCGAGGAACCGCCAAAAGTGAAACGTATCGATGGCGTATTTGGCATCAAACTGATTGGGCGAACCCATGTAGTAGCCGTTCCCGCCTCTGTAGAGTGGGTCTCGTTCTCCACTGATAGACGATTCTCCGCTATCGGACGACGCACTTACGCCTTGCTTTTGATCTTCCACACAGCTACCCGTCAGACATAGCTCAATGGCTGCTTCGAGGGCTTGTTCGTTGGTTTTAGAGACCATATTCGTTTATTTTTATATTTACTTTGTAATTCAATGGCTCAAGTTCACCAAGTTCATTTATGTTTTTAATGCAATAAATTTTACGATCTTTGTTTACTAACCATATTTCATATTGCCCTAAATTATTATCTGCAAAACACTTTTCTTCCCTAGATAGAAAGAAGGAAAATCCATTATAATATTTACACTCAACATACTTAAATTGTCTATCATTCATATCATAATATTTAATATCGTAATGCTCACCCTCATTTGTTTTAGAAATATGCTCTACTTTATCATACAAATCGGGTTTGCTGTCTAAATACTTCTTAACAAAAACCTCAGCCTTATTTCCTAGTTTTTTCTTTTGACTTGGTGATAATTCATTTGTTTCACCTAGCCAAGGATTAGTTGATATTTTCTCCAAAGAACTAGAAGGACTTATTTCAAAATCAAAATCAGTTATCAATTTAGTAGTTTGATTTATATCAAACTCTAAATCTTCATTAAATTTAACAGTCAATTTTTCATCAGAAGAATTAATTTTAGATTTAATATAATCTGTCTGATTTTCAAAATGGTTTAAACTATTGAGTTCTTGATCCTTTCTAATTTTTATTAATTCGTCTGGTAAAAATAACTGAGTGTTATTATTTTCAACAATATCATAATCCTTATAATCGATATTATCTAAATCAAAATTAATTGAAGGTATTGCATTTAATAATTGAGCTATAATAATTTGTTTAAAATTATAATAAGATAAGTTTTTGTCAATTTTAAAATCTTGCAGAAGATGCTCAATTTTATTTAAGTTCAATATAAAGCTGCACTTTTCGTTGAAATCCTTGCGATTAAGATGATGCCAAAGTTGATTTTTTAGTGGTTTTTTTAGTGTTTCAAAGTAATCATATAATTCTTTATTAAATAATCGATCAAATGATAATTTATATTCTGCGATGTTGTTGTAAGTTTGCAAATTGATTGAAAGCATATCAAAAACGCTTCTTATACTTTGGATTTCTTGTAAATCAACATCAGATTCGAATAATTTGACTTCTATAAGTTCTGGAAAATGATTATATATTAAATTGTCTAAATTGTAGTCATTTATATCAAAGAAATCAATATCATTTTTTAGTTTGAAAATTGTTCCCCATATTGTTAGTCTAATACTGATTTCACCAAGCAATATTTTGGCTTCTTCCAATGCCCCTTCAGCTAATTCATTATTTATATCATATTCAATATCTTTTTTTGACTGTCTCAATACCGATTCAAAAATCTTTTTCTCATCAAGAGTATCAAAGATTTTTAGAAAAATATCAGAAAGATTGTCTATGAATAATTTATTTTGTTTCAGCGATTCTAAACTATCATTGGTTGGTATATTGAAATAAAATTGATCATTAGTGTAAACATAACTGTATGGTTCTATATCAAACTCTTCATTTTCAAGACTACATGTTAATTCACAATAGCAGTCTAATTTAAGTTTATTGAGTAGTTGAACTTGATTTTTTTTTACATCCTCTTTTGTGATTTTATCTAATCTATAAGATAAAATATATGGTTTTATATCTTTAATGTAGCGGTTAAATTCATTAGATATTGTTTTATTTTGAACTGATTTGACAATGGTTAGGTTTAAATTGTTTAAATTTCTTAACCCAAACATTTCTATAGCCTTAGCGCCGCCAGATCGAGATGGATAATATAAAATTGGGAATTTCCTAGTTAACATTTCTGGCAATTGAATTCTATCACTAAAGTAGATATCATTACAATTTTTTACAACAATCGCCTCACCTTCTTTTGCATAAAGGTCTACATTTGATATAGGTTTTCCATTTTTTTTAAAATGGCCAACAAGACTTTTATAGAAAACTTGAGCCCCTTTATGATTCAGTCTGTTTGATAGTTCTTGGGTTTTGGTTTTAAGGAACTCAATATTTAAATCATTAAAGTCTTTTTTTGCACCTAAGAATACTAAAATTCTATCAACTTCAGGTTTTTCTAATTTAGAGTTTACTTCATGTAAATAATCATAATTAATTTTGAAAGGATTAAACCATTCTTCTTTCTTGTTGGTTACTAGGTAATTATCAATATCATAATGGCTGGAAATGATAAAATAAATGTAGTTTTCAAATGGGCTCAATTCTTTTATTCCATGATTGTTATAACGTATTTTCTCGAGAGTAGAATGAGTTTGCATATAATTGCTGAAAATGGCGTTAATCTTTTTATCTAATGAAATCCAAGCAATTATATGGTTGATATTTATTAATGAGTTATCCAGTATTTTGTCGAAATTTATAATTGTATTTAGATCATAATTGTAAATTGAAATTTTGTGTTTTTTATTAATCCAATTAGTATATTTAGGATCTATTTTTGTATATTTTCGTTCAATTATTGAAAAATGATTGATCCCTAACCATATTAAAAAATCTTCTACACGGGTTATATCCTCGTTTTTTAGACCAAGATTTATTAAATCTATTAGATAAGAGTTGTTTTCATATATTTCGCCAAATATTTTTTTTGATAGTATGCCAATTTGAAACTCGTCAGACAATACTAGGGATTTAATATCTTCAATCTTATTTAATTTGTTTAAGCAAGGAATATTTTGGTCATATTCTAGTTTCGGTTTTTCATCTCTTAAGTAATAATTGTGAAATAATACTGGATAAAACTCTAATATTATTGCATTTATGTTGACTGGGTTTGAGTTTAGCAAAGCATTAGTCTCTCTTATAATCTCTTTGATAACAGTTTGAGGTTCAAAAGAATGTACATTTGATATTTTGTCAAGTTTATTTTTTAACGCCCTAGGTTTTTGAGATTCTAATTGTAATCCAAGTTCAATAATTAGTAATTCATATAATTCAGAATGTATAAATCTTATCATTGAATAGCTAGGCACATGTAAATCTTTATTATCAGAAGTCTTTTCTGTGTAAACATAATCATCATTTGTTATCAACTTCTTATTTTCGTCTATTAATATACAAAACTGCTGGCCTGGATAGTAATCTAGGAGTAGTTTTGTTAATTTTGCTCTTGGTTGAAAATCTAGATCTTTAGAAATTGATTCGATTAATCCAATATAATTACTTGGCCTTTTTATGAAAAATTGTGTGTCAACCTTTAAATCACAATAAACAATATGATTATTTAAAATGCTTATCCGCAAAGAGTCCTAATGAATTAGGCTTCAAAAGCGGTTGATT
>JBAXGL010000131.1:0-7310 GCA_037139375.1 Bacteroidales bacterium
GGTGGTGGTGGGTTCAATGTCTTCATGGCATTGTTTTTACCCGGATTACCATGACACGATACACAATTTTTGGTGTATATGCCTTCTCCTTCTTTGGTGGTGGCAGCATCAAACTTAATATTGCTGTTTTTTGCCTTGAGCGCTTCGGGCACATCCCATCCTTGTTGAGCTGATGATTGAAAGTAAAATGCTGCAATAAATAGGATTGCAATACTAATTTTTAAATTAAAATGTCTTCTAAACATAATTCGTTTATTTATTTGGTTTCTTCGAGTTCTTCTATAGTTTCGTGAATTGGAACTATTGGAATCACTTTAGATAAAACAGTAATGATTATCAGTACCAACAAAAATGGTGCAATATTGATTAATATTTCTACCAATGTCGGAGTGTAAATTTTGTAGTTTAAAGGCACATTTTGTATCGGTAAAAAAGGATGCTCCATTGTTGGAACCACAATAATGTATCTTTTTAACCAAGCACCAACCATCACAAAAATAGCAATAATCAACATTGGATTTGGCCTTCTCATTTTCTTAAAGAGCAGTAGGATAATCGGTAAAATCAATCCTAAAATCTGAACCGACCAAAACAATAAGGCATGACTTCCAACAAACAAATCGCGGATGTGTATTGCATCGTATCGTTTCATTTTATATCCTGGAACCATGTATTCATTCAAATTGAAATAGAGATATACCAAGGATACCAACACCAATAATTTCGCCATTTTGTCGAAGTGCATATCGGTAAGGTACTCTTCTAATTTGTAGTTTTTTCTGAAGAAATACATCGCAATGATAACAGCCGCACTACCTGCTACAAAAGCTCCCGACACAAAGTATGGACCGAATATGGTAGAATCCCAACCAACGCGCAATGTACTTGCGAAAAGCCACGAAGTGACGGTATGTATAGCAAATGCAACAGGAATAATAAATACAGAAATGGCAAACGTTAGTTTCCGTATTAGAGAAACTTGTTCGGGAGACCCACTCCAGTTCAAAGATAATATTTTGTAGATGTTTCGTTGAAATTTAGGTATTCCTTCTAATTTATCGTGACAGATTTTCAAATCAGAAATCAACGGAATGTAGAGGTAGAGTGTGCTTAAAAGTACATAGACGGTGACTACCGTGACGTCCCAAATAATAGGAGATTGAACTCGTCCATAGAAAAACACATTCAATAACCTTTCTGGTCGTCCCATATCCGATACAATCACTAAACCCGCTACAGCAGCAAAGGCAAGAGCGATGATTTCGGCGATACGTGTGATTGGAGTAGTCCATTTTATACCTGATAAACCAAGTACCGCGCTAATCAACATCCCAATTAAACTGGATGCTACGAAAAACACGAAATTTGATATGTACATTCCCCAAGAAACATAATCCCGAAGACCGGTAACACCTAATCCATCTCTCAACTGTATAGCGTATGCATACAAGCATACAAACAAAGAGGCACTTAAAACACCCATCCAAATCACAAAGCTTTTGTTGAGTCTGATCGACCTCAGTAAGTCGGATGTGATTTTATCTGCTTTTGAATGATCTAACATATATTTATCGTTTAAACATTGCTATTTTCTGTACATTATCTTAACTCAAGTGCTCTGCAGCCTCTTCTTTGTCTTTGTCTTGGAATGGATATTCTTTGCCTTTTGGAGGTAAATAATAGACTCTTGGTTTGGTGCCAAGTTCAGGCATTAATGTATATCCACCATTGTCTTCAAGAAGTTTCTTGAAACGGAAGGTCTCTTTTGTTGTTCCGTTTGTGACAGAATCTTCGTTTTCGTCACCGAAATAGTAAACACCATTCGGACAAGCAGAAACGCAATAGGGGAGTTTCTCTTCGCGCAATCTATCGGCACTGAATACACATTTACTAACCGTTCCTTTTCGTTGAGGAACATTCAACTCAACATTGTAGGTTAAGTCTTTGTCTTCCTCATTGTGCAATGGGTCTGACCAGTTGAAAATACGAGCGCTATAAGGACAGGCTGCTATGCAAAAACGACAACCAATACAACGTTCGTTATCGATGAGCACAATACCATCTTGTCGTTTGAATGTTGCATCTACTGGACAAACTGGCACACATGGTGGATTGTCGCAATGCTGACAAGGTTTAGGCATATAAAAAGCAGGCGTATCTTTCGATTCCTGCATTTTCAACACATTGAGGTGGTGTTGCTCGGGGCGCAGGTGGTGCGCATCCTGACAAGCAGCCATACATTTGCGTGCATTTCTACATTTCGACAGGTCGATGACCATCACCCAACGTTTGCCCGCCAATCCTTCTCTTCCGTGCTTTTGCAAGTAAGCTAAATCTTCAGCTTTTGGTTTTGTGGCGGTTGACAATGCGCTTTTCTCAACTTCCATCAGTTGATTTTCGGCAGTAAGAATCTTTACTCTTTCAGTTGCCTTTTTTTTGTTGTCGTAGTTTATTCCTGCTAATATGGCAGATCCGCCAAGTACTGATCCTAATCCTACGACTCCTATTTGTTGTAAAAAATCTCTTCTCGATTTTTTAGTTGGTTTATCTTCATTTGCACTCATTCTAACATCAATTAAAATTAGTTTATCGTGATTTTGCGTCGCAAAGGTAAAAAATAAATTAAAATGACTCTAAATAATACCCATTAAATAATGATATTTTATAACATGTTTCTGAACAAAAGAGTCTTTCAACAACCTTTTGTGAGGGCTAAAATAGAGTGCTTTGAATAAATGTTGCGTTTGTGATTCATGTTCTAAATAACGAGGTCTGTTATTTACAGAACAGAATCAAACAACGCTTTCACCTCATTTTGGTAAATTCCACCTTCGTGAATTTTCTTTTCGCCTAAATAAAAAGTAGGGACGTAATAATAATCGAAAGAATCTGCTCTTTCCACTTCAATTAATTCATCGACTATCTCTATCTCTATTTGGTTGTATTTGGGGTCTTCCTTTTTCAATTCGTCGATGTATTTCAACGCTTTTTTGCAAAAAGGGCAGTTTGGTTGAATAAATAATGTCAGTTTCTTCATCTGTTTTATGGGGGTTTGGGTCTTGAAATATTAGTAGTTTAACGACATTATACGGGGAAATGTTCAGTTAAATGTGATTTTCTAGCTTCAATTGATGCGTATTTTAATTTCTTTGTTGGTATCGCAAATATAGATAAATAAGGGATGAAAAGCAATTCGCAATCGTTTTTCACGATTTCATGGAGATAATGTTTACAAAGTTTGCGTGAAATGTCTATTTTTGCACAAACTTAAATATTGAAAAACGGTGCATAGAGATTTTCTAAAGCAAATTATAGTGGTCATATCCTTTGCCACGCTTATTTTTTTTCCTTCGGCTGCCTTTTCAGCAAATGAGATTTCTACAAAAAGTATTAATGGTCTGACTGCATTAGATATAGTGCAGAAAGCCATTGCCCACAAAGAGTCGAATCGGTTGACTCAAAAGGAGTATTACCGTTGCGAACGTTACGAAAAACTGAACTTAGGTTGGATGAATCTCACGCCGAAAGAGAAACAATCCCTGTTTCTGAAGTATTATCGATTTTTATTCGACAATACCGATTCCACAGATTTAAGTGGTAAGCCTGTCGATTTCATTCTTTCCAAAGAATCTATTGCCGATATGTATTATCGCAAAAGCACTCAGTCGCAACGGACTTTGGTGAAAGGGGTGAACCGCGAATGGGTGAATTCGGTGCTTCACGAACAAGGAATGCGGACGGTGATCAATGAGTTTTTCAACGAATATTCGCTTTATGACAACCAAATGTCATTCTTGATGCAAAATTTCGTGAGTCCGCTATCGTCTTCTTCTATCGCTCAAACAATCTACAATTATACGCTTTCCGATACCATCAAAATAAATGGTTCGCTTTGTTATAAAATCGACTTTCTGCCGGTGAACGATCAGTTTATGGCATTTAAAGGAAGCGTTTACATTACAAGTGATTCGACTTTTTCGGTGGCTAAGGCAAATTATCACATCAACAAAAATGCTAATTTGAATTATATCGATACCATCAGTTTCAAAGAAGAATATACGCGCACATCCGATGGACTTTGGGCACCCTCGCGCAACGAAGTGAGTATGGAGATGAGTTTGTTTAAACTGTTTGTCCGTCGAATTAACTCATTCAAATATTATTCGTTCGCACCGATTTCTGATCTGGTTTTCAACACCCCTGAACCTGTTTCGTATGCACAAGATGCGTGGAACAAATCAGATTGGTATTGGCTTGTAAATCGCCATTTCCCGTTTACTAATCAGGAAGATAAAGCCCATCAGGCACTCACTCACTATGTGAATACCAGTGCGAGCGGTGTGAGTGGTTTCGTTTTGAAGACTATTTTCAATAATTATATCCCTTTCAAGTACGTGGAGATTGGACCGATCACGTCTTTCATCAGTTCGAATGATATTGAAGGATTGCGCATTCGATTGGGTGGTACCACCACGGCTAAATTGAATTCTCACTTGTTCTTGGAGGGATATGGCGCGTATGGCGATAAAGATAAAAAGTTTAAATACAGCGGTCAGGTCACCTATTCGTTCAACGATTGCAAGAGTCATCCGAATGAATTTCCTGCTCATTCGGTGAGCGTGCTTTATCGTTACGATATGAAATTGCCTGGGCAAGAGCTGCAAACGATTGATAAAGACAATGTGCTGCTCTCTTTTAGACGTGCAGAGCTCGACCGTATGTTATTAGAAAAGAAAGCCGAAGTTCAATACAAACAGGAGTATGAAAACGGAATATCTTATACGCTTTTTGGAAACCATAAAAACTGGTTGCCTGTAGGAGCCATGTCGTTTGTGGAGCGAAATATCTCTGGTGTTCAAAGGGGATTGTACGATATGCGAGTCACAGAAGTTGGAGCAAAATTCAGATACGCTGTCGGTGAGCGGTTTTATCAAAACAGAGATTCTCGTGTCAGGGTTTCAAGGTTTTGCAGCATCTTCACACTGTCTCATACCATTGGACTCAAGAAATTCTTGAACGGTGATTTCAACTATCAGATGACTGAGTTGATGATGCAACATGCTCATCCGTTATCGATTTTTGGATATGCCGATGTGATGTTCAAAGCGGGTAAACAGTGGTCAAAAGTTCCTTATCCATTGTTGATTATTCCTCAATCCAATCCATCTTATTTGACCGTGCCCGAAACCTATAATTTGATGAATCAGTTTGAGTTTGTCAACGATCAATACGCTTCTGTTGATATTGATTACCACATGAATGGTCTCTTGCTAAACTGGATTCCAGTTAATCGCTATTTGAAACTTCGCGAAGTAGCGACCTTTAAATCGTTGATTGGCTCGCTGAGCGAAGCCAACGACCCTAACCAAACCAAATCAACTCAATGGCTTTTACCTGCTAATTCATCAGGATTGGGTAGTACACCGTATATGGAAGCGGGGGTAGGGTTAGAGAATATCTTCAGTCTTATCCGACTCGATTACATCTGGCGATTGACCTACTTAGATCGTCCAAATATTGATAAATCAGGTATTCGGGTTGGCTTGAAATTACAATTTTAGAATCTTCTTTTACTTCGCAAATATACAGTTAAAAATCGTAGATGCCGAGAAGCGGTACTGAATAAACAAAAGGCACGGTTACAAATCCGTGCCAAAGTGAAGAAAATACTCATAATATGAAGAGGGCGGGAGCACAGTTAGCTCAGCTGAACGTTGTTTCCCACCAACAGAACATCATTATTCTACGGTTATATATCCAACATGACGAGGTTAAAATCAACATTAAATTTTAGCAAAGGCCATTTCAGAACAAATTACCCTATTTAGGAACGACCAATACCGAAGCAGTACCAAAAAAGCTAACAAAGGACAAAACTACATATATCCAAAAAAATAATCTCCCTCTTAATCTCCTTTCAACTGAATAGTTCTCGAACTTCTTAATAATATCGTTTCTTTTTGAATACAAAAAAACAATATTAATCAAAAACAAAACAATAAACATCAACAGACCTAATAGTTCACTAGATAGATTTTCAAAAAAATCGATATTGAAAAAATATTTGAAAAGCATATCAATTAGCGACAAATTTATTCCTTGAAGGACGCTTATTATTATTACAGAATTAAAAGCAGGCGTTTTGTTTGTTTTAATGAGGGTGAGATGGAATACCATCCAATAATATAACTCTTCCATTATTTATTATATTTATAAAATTCATATTTTGGATTGACAATCCTGCCCCCTTTGGCGCGAGTTTATAACTCGTGACTTTTGTTTAAGCAGTTTGTAACTGCTTTAGAAATTGTAAATTTCTTTCTTTAACACGATTCAATATTGACCAGTCCTTTCGTGCCCGAAAAATCAAGTGCACTGCTGTATGGATAGTCTTCTGGTCGTTCTACAAAACCTGCCTTTACGGGATTGAAATGAATGTAATCAATCGTATTGTCAATATCAAATGCTTTACGCATCAGCTCAATAGGTTGGTTGTGATGTTGCCAAAATTGATATGTTTTATTGCTCGAGTTTCTGCTGCCTGCTCTTTCAAACATCCACAGCATCCACTCCTTTCGACTCTCTTGCGGATTCTCTTTGATGACATTAATGATGGTCTTGGCGGTATGTTTCTTCATATCTCTTAACACATCTTCCAGATTATCACCTCTTCTTTCAATCACCAAATGGACGTGGTTACTCATCACCACCCAGGCATATACGACCAAACCTTTGTTTGCGATGCAATAATTTAGACTATCAACCAAAATATCTTTGTAAATACGCCTTGTGAACACATCAATCCAATTAACCGTGGCAAATGTTACAAAATAGAGTGCTTCCGGATTTCTAAATTTGTATTTCCTACTCATAAGCTTCGTTTATTTTGCTTCGCAAATATACAGTTACAAACTGTATAAACAAAAGTCACGAGTTATAAACTCGCGCCAAAGAGAGTACCTTTCAGAGGTTCTGTTCTCAATAATTTGCCTTGCATATCAAAGATAAGAATAGATGCCGAAGTAATATCGTTACTCAACGAATATTTTATCACCGTAGAGGTTGAAAACGGATTTGGTGCATTCTGATAGAGTTGGCAGAAACCCACCAACTCTATCTACCTCGGCATCGCTATCTGAACATTATTAACAGACATTCTCAATTTATATGTATAGTGTCAGAAGTGAGTCGAGAATTAGTTATACAGGTAAGCACACGCTATTTTGTCAAACGCTCAATTGCTCTACTCTTATCTACACTGCCCTGCGACGAACCGAAATAAAAGCTAAAGACCTGTGTGATGATGGCGC
>JBAXGL010000132.1:0-7277 GCA_037139375.1 Bacteroidales bacterium
AAGCTGTGGGAAGTACAGTTGAAGAGCTGATCGATGAGCGATTGCATCTCGCCTTCGTTCAGGTTTTTGCCATAGGCAATGGCGGCAGTTTCGGCGAGAGAGAGAGCCAGCATTCGGTGGATTTCGTCCTTCACGTCGCAACCGTTTTGCACCGCATTGAAGAGAATATTGTGGAGCAATGATACGAAATCCTTACCCTCCACACCCGCCGGAACGGCATTGATGGAGAAAGTATGATTTCCTAAATCGCCGATTTCGAATCCCAGTAGATGGAGGTCGTCACTGAGCATAGGCATTACCGAAGCTTCCGCAGGAGTCAGTTGTATCATTTCAGGGAAAAGAATTCCCTGCGAGGCATTTTGTTTCTTTTGAATGTTATCTAGGAAAATATCGTACATCACCCGAATGTGTGCACGTCGTTGGTCAATCACCATCAACCCCGATTTAGCAGAGGTGAGGATGTATTTTCCTTTGATTTGGAGCAATTGACGAGAGGTTTCCTGTTCTTGATTCTTTTCAAAAATGGGCGTATGAACATTTGTCTGTTCAACATCAATTTTTATTTCAAAATCGGTAGGACGCTCCTCTTCGTGTTTCGAAGTTTTTCCGCTCGTCTCAAAATCTTGATAGAGTTTTTCCCAATTCGAAGAAGCTGAACTGCTTCGTGGATAAGAGGCAGATTGCGTTTTGAACGGATTGTAATCGGCATTAAAATTGACTTTTGGTGGCTGCGGTGTGGCGTTTGTTTGCTGAGCGAACACTGGAATATCAGGCGCATCCATCGTGTCGAAGTCGATAGACGGTACGGCATTGTGCCTGCCTAACGCTTCTTTGACAGCTGCCATGATGATTTGCCAAATAGGCTGTTCGTTTTCGAACTTAATCTCCGTTTTGGTTGGATGGATATTGACATCGATGGTTGAAGGATCTACCCTAAAGTAGAGAAAGTAGGGCGGCATTTCGCCTGCCGGAAGCAGTTGCTCATAGCAATGCATCACCGCTTTATGGTAATACGGATGGCGCATAAAGCGGTCGTTCACAAAGAAAAACTGCGCTGCGCCACGTTTCTTCGCAGCTTCGGGATTTCCCACAAAACCACTGATATTTACCAACGAAGTCTCCACCTCGACCGGAATGAGCTGATTGTTGAGCACCTTGCCCATCAGCCCTACGATTCGCTGGCGAACCGACGAAGCTGAGAGATTAATGACCGTACTATCGTTGTGAATCACCTTGAAACCCACTTCAGGATTAACGAGCGCAATGCGCTCAAACTCCGTCAGGATATTGTTCCACTCCACATTGTTCGTCTTGAGGAACTTGCGACGTGCCGGAACGTTGAAGAAAATATTTTTGACCGAAAAGATGGAGCCTATCGGACAAGAAATCACCGACTGATGCTCAAATGTAGAACCCGAAATTGCGATGTGTGTACCCACTTCGTCTTCAGCGCGGCGTGTTTTCAGTTCCACTTGCGCCACCGCAGCGATAGATGCCAATGCCTCGCCACGAAAACCCATCGTTTGCAAGGCAAAGAGATCGTCAGCGTTGCGGATTTTGGAAGTTGCGTGTCGCTCAAATGCCAAGCGAGCATCAGTTGCTGACATTCCTTTGCCGTTGTCGATCACCTGAATCAGCGTGCGACCTGCATCTTTGATAATAATCTGAATATCGGTTGCTCCAGCATCGAGCGCATTCTCCACCAACTCCTTGATGACCGAAGCCGGGCGTTGAATCACCTCACCAGCTGCAATCTGATTAGCAACCGAATCGGGTAAAAGATGGATAATATCGCTCATGGTAAACTGGTAAATTCAAAATAAATAAAACGAATCACAAAAATTCAAACTCACCGAACCCGTCGTACAATTCGTTTGATTGGTTCTGATTTTGGTTGAACTTTTCGGAAAATATCTGTGCTGCTTAAAGGCCTCACATCATACTGCCACCGGAAATTTTTCAGAAACTTGTCTTCCGATTTTATACTTATCAATGGGGTCAGAGTTCCTATCGGAGAAGGCCACATAATCATCTTGTCAAGCTTTCGATTCTTTACATAAATAGTAAGATAGCTACTCTCTGCCCGATTCAACCCAATGAGCAAACTATCTTTATCAGTCGGATAAAATGCAGATTCAACATTGCCCATTACATCTACTTTCCGAATCTCTCCCTTTACAAATTTCGCCTTCAACTCCTTGCCTGAAAGCTGATTATAGTAACCGCCAACACTATCTTCTTGTGTGGCAACAAAGGCATAACCAATGATATGCGCCCGATCAATCGTGCTGTCATTCATTTTTGCCGTAATGGTATCTCCGGAGAGTTGATACTTCATATTCCAAAGAATTGGATCTTTGAACATGCGCAATACAGAATCTTTCGTCGAAAAACGGAGCGAATCGCAAACACCCTGAGACTCTTTGCTGTAGAATCGAACGTGATGAAATGCTGAAAAAGTACGGTGAGTCAAATCAGGTTCAGAAGCCATCAGTGTATCAGCATGCAAGAAAATGGTGTCTGGGCGTGAATATTCCCGAAGCCAAGCCGAATCAGTAGCAAAAGCAAATTTGGTTTTTTCGTTGTAATACCCTTTATTACCATACATATCACTCTTATTCAACGAGTCTTTCAAATGCATATTGCCGAAGACCTTTCCCTTGCCAGTATTGCGAAAATAGAGAATGGTATCACCTGTCAATGTCTTGGTTTTGCTCACCAACAACGACCGTTTGAGCAACATTGCTGTTTCTTTTTGTGTATTGTACCATCCTCGTCGGGAGTATATTGTATTGCTATCCGAAATAATGGTTGATGGTGAAATGATAGCCGCTATTTTGGTCTGCGTATTGTAGCGCAAGGTATCTGAATAGAGGGTCATATTATCGTTGACCAGCTTCACTTTATACTGAAAGAATGCATCCTTTGTTGCTGGTGAATACTGTCCATAAAGCGATGTTAACTCATTTTTCAGATCCGACACTACACCTCCTTCGAAGAAATAGCCAATATTGAAACGACGGTCGTAGTTTAAGCTATCGGTGAGCAGTGTGACATTGCGATTCTCCATTTTCACATTCCGACGAAGTTTTGCTAACTGTTGATTGCCATCATAATGTAGATAATCGCTATACACAAAGAGCGTGTCACCTTGCTCCATTCTGATGTTTCCGAAAGCATCCAGCGAATTCGTTTTATCAAAGAAATAGGCACTGTCGCAATACATTCGCATACTGTCTTGACGGAAACGAACAGAACCACGCAATACCTGATAATCAGGACCTTTCGACTTGTCGAACTCCAGCACATCAGCATACTCAAGAAATACCTTGGTTCCTTTCTTGGGTGGTTTTTTGATCGTAGCTACAGGTTTGCTTTTAGCACCACTTTTAGATTGTGCCACCAAGCAAACAGCAAACAGGCATAAAATACCGAGTATGAGTATCTTATGCCTGTCCGGTAAATGATTCCGAAAACGATTAATCATATATTCAGTCTCTTACTTCACCCATCCGGAGTAGTGAAAATCGCAATTACGATACTCGTCTTTCACACGAATGTAGGTGTCGGCCATTTTCTTTTTAATCCAACTGTTCAAGATTTCGGTGCGTTTTTTCTCCTCCACCATCTGTTTTAGTGCTTGATAGTCGTCGTTTGCACTAGCTTTGTGCCCTTCTACACGGCTCTTCAATCGGATGATAGCACATACCTCTTTGTTGTTTTTATTCATCATCACAAATGGTTTCGACAAGTCACCAACTTTCAGATTTTCTACTGCACGAGCCACTTCGGGTGGAAGTTGTTGCATTTCGAATTGAGACGTGTTTGTTTCAGCATTCACCATCAAACCACTGTTGTTGTGGGTATCTTTGTCTTGCGAAATGTATAAAGCACCTTGATCGAAAGTGAATTTTTTATCTTTAATTTCAGTGACTACACTATCTAAACGTACAATAGCGGCTTTTTTATCTTTATCCGAAACTTTAGGTTTCAACAAAATATGACGACAACTGATCCGATCTCCACGTTTTTCAATCAATTGAATGATGTGAAATCCAAACTCAGTTTCTACAATGCGTGAGACTTTTTTTGGATCGGTTAGGTTGAATGCCACAGCAGCAAATTCAGGTACTAATTGACCTTTACCCATAAAACCTAGTTCACCACCTCGTTTAGCAGATTCAGTATCTTGCGAATAGAGCACTGCCAATGTGGAGAACTCAGACTTTCCAGAATTAATGCGGTCGGTATATTCGCGCAATCTGTTTTTTACAGCATCAATCTCTTCTGCAGGTATTCTGGGTTCTACTACAATGATTTGAGTTTCCACTTTTGTTGGAATAAAAGGAATACTATCTCTTGAAAGGCTGGTGAAATATTTTCGCACTTCCGATGGATTGATTTTGATTTCTCCCACAATTTTCTTCTGCATCTGCTGTATAACACTCTGGTCGCGAACCAAATCTTTGGTTTCTTCACGAATTTGGGAATACGGTTTATTGAAATATTCTTCGAGTTTCTCTTTCGATCCAATTTGTGTGATGAAATAGTTCATCCGCCCTTCTACTTGTTGCAATACATTCGATTCGGGAACAGTGATACTATCTAATTTTGCTTGATGAAGAAAAAGTTTCTGAACCGCCATTTGCTCGGGGATGAAACAATATGGATCTCCATTGATTTTTTCACCTTCGTAAATCATCCGCATCCGTTGTTCTTCGATTTGAGATTTGAGAATGGCTTCGTCGCCCACCACCCAAACTACTTCGTCAACCGTATTATTTTGAGCAAAAGCCTTTGCTCCCGACAAGAGAGACGCAGCAAAAATAGCGAAGAAACATATTGATTTATACATTGAAATGGAGTTTACTGTTTAATTCTTTATTTTGATTTTATCACTACATCTTTGTCTTTGATCGCTTTCTTCATAAGGTCGCTTCTAAAACTTGTCAAGTAGTTGACCTTTCGTTGCGATACCAATTTACTCTTGCTCTCTTCCCGAGCCAACTCTTCCGGAAGCGGCGTTCCCGATATTGCATATTCTTTGATGGTGAGCATATACAAATACGACGTGTCGCGCACTTCCAATTGTTTGTTTTGTTTCAGAAATATGGATGTGTTGCTAATCGTGTATGGAATATTCGACATTATTGCATCAAAATCGGTCCATTGATTCACGAAATTTTCGTACGCCACTGCATGCTGTATCGAGTATTGATTGATTTTGTCGGCATATTCTTCCTTTTTGAGCGACATCCAACTGTGCAACGCATTGAGTTGTGGCGATTTTATGGGTATTTTCAGAAAAAGACCTTTAATCTGATCTTTCTTCAGCACCATATCCGCCTTGTGTGCGGTGTAATACGCATCAATCTCATCATCAGAAATCTCACTACCTAGCTTTTCTTCCACCAAGTAGCGCTGGTATTCGTTTGTTATCAACTGGCGACGATACTCTTCCACCATATTGTTGATTTTATCTTCATCGGGAATATTTCGTCGGGCAATGTCGTACATTAATTCGTCGGAAACCCAATTTTCGATAAAACTTTTTGCAAAATTTGCGCTATCCTTGCTATTTAATGCGGCAGGCATAGCATCTTGAATATCTATCAGATACAAATATTTTCCCTTTACTTCAGCTATCACCTCTTTGCTTGGAGCGTTAGAGTTCGATTGGCACGAAAGTAAAGAGAAAATACAGCACAATAATCCGAATTGTAATTGTTTCATTCAGTTCAAAAAATGAAACGGTAAAGATATACCGATTTAATGGCAATCACTAAGGTTTAACCGTTTTTAAGACATCGTCGAAAACCTGCACTTTATACTTTTCGTTCAATTTTTTCACCCAAGCTTCTTCGAGGAAATTTTGGTAATCAGATGTCACCAAACCACGAACGTCAGTATAATCTTCAGGTGCTTTTTCCAACAATTTACCGATGATAAATACATACGGGAATTGGCTGGTAGGTACATATTCGCTCATTTTGAATACTTTACCATCAACCACCTTGTTCTCGCCTTTGGCTGCCAACACTTTTTCTACTTTCACACGTGCCACACTGTCATTCAACGCTTTTTGCAAAGCCGCTACCACCAAATCAGGTGCAGTTTTTTTGATGATTGCACGTGCTTTTTTCTCTGTTTTCTGATCTTTACAATATACGACTAATCCTTTGTATTTTGGTATCGTCCAATCGTAGGTTTTACGGTGACTTTCAAAATATTTCTTCAGACCGGCTTCATCTTTCGAGGCTTTTTCCCATACTTCATTGTTGCTGATTTCGAACAACAACATACCGTCGTGGTACTCTTGCATCAGATTGCGGAACTCAGGATATTTGCTTTCCAGTCGGCTATCTTCGTATCCTAAAACAGATTGTTTCACAAACTCGTTGTAACGACTACGAACGAAATCTTCTCCTGCCTTTTTGTCGCGCAAGCCAATAGTTTTCAGGTATTTGATGTAGTCGGCTTGCGTAAATGATTTGTCAGCAAGGGTGAAAAGCGGTTGCTTGAGCGATTTTCCTGTTTCCAAGAATAGCGTATCGTTTTTAGCCAATGTAGCTAATTCGCCAAGAGCCAATTTGTTTTCGTTGAAATTGTAATCCTTTTTGAATTGCGACACAGCCTGATCTTGTCCGGCTTGTGCACGACTATCGCGTGCAAATTGTTTCACAATCTCCTCTTTCTTGGCATCAAAAGGCTCCAGTCCTTTTTTGTCAATCAACTTAGCGATATGCCATCCAAAACGTGTTTTGAATGGTTCTGAATAATCTCCAGTGTTTTTCAGCCCGAACGCCACTGTTTCAAACTCTTTAATCATTCGGTTTACACCAAACCAAGGCAGTTCACCTTTTTTAGACGCAGAACCACGATCGTCTGACTCTTTCATCGCCAATTCGCCAAAATTTTCTCCTTTTTTCAATTTCACATATACTGAATCAATTCCTTTTTTCGCATCGGCTTCTGCCAATTCGGGTTTGATGGAGTCGGCTTTCGGACGGAGCGATTTCATAATATGGGCAACAAGCACCTGACCAGCATCGGGGCGGCGACTGTGAACCATAATCAAGTGATAGCCATAGTTTGTGCGAATGGGCATCGACACCGAGCCTGTCGGGGTGTTGTAGGCTGCCAACTCAAATGGATAGACCGTTGTGCCAGATGATAGGAACCCGAGGTATCCTTTGTTGTCGTTTTTAGAGGGATCTTCTGATACTTCAGACGCGATTTTGTCGAAAGCCTCTTTGGTGCAACCGTTCACTGTTTTT
>JBAXGL010000133.1:0-7156 GCA_037139375.1 Bacteroidales bacterium
GGCTACAAACTCGGACAAGAGACGGCTACCGATTTCTTGACCATCAACTGTGCATCGACAGACTACTCAGGGCATTTAGTCGGACCAAACGCCATTGAGGTAGAAGATGTTTACCTCCGATTGGACAAAGATTTAGCAACATTCTTCGCCTACCTCGATCAGAAAGTAGGAAAAGGGAACTACCTCGTCTTCATGACAGCTGACCACGGCGCAGCACATGCCGAAGGCTTCATGCGTGAAAACAAAATGCCAGCCGGATTGCTCTCTCCTAATCTGGAAAGCAACCTGAAAAAGACGATACAGAAAGAGTTTGGCAGCGATAGTTTGGTGTTTGGGATAGACAATTTCCAAGTGGCATTCAATAAAGCAAAGATTGAAGCTTTGAAGTTGGATTTCGACAAGGTGAAAGCCGTCGCAGTCGATTTCTTGAAAGAGCAGAATGGCGTGCAATATGCGGTAGATCAGGATAAAATTGCTACAGCTTCTATTCCGGCCACTATTCGCGAGATGATGATAAACGGCTACAATCAGCAGCGCAGTGGCAGCGTAGTGTTGGCGCCACTGTCGAATTGGATGCCCCACAACTGCAAAAAAGGTTGCACGCACAGTTTGTGGAATCCGTACGATTCCCACATTCCGTTGGTGTTTATGGGTTGGGGCATTCCACACGGAACGACCAATCGCACCACCTACATGACCGATATTTCTGCCACATTGGCAGCGTTGCTTCATATTCAGATGCCGAGCGGTTGCATCGGTTCGCCTATTCAGGAGGTGATGAAACGTTAGAAAGTTTGTCCTATAAGCAAAAAAAAGAGACCTGTTTAGGTCTCTTTTAACAAACTGCGGAGAGAAAGGGATTCGAACCCCCGGTACCCTTTTGGAGTACACACGCTTTCCAAGCGTGCCTCTTAAACCACTCGAGCATCTCTCCTTTAATACAAGATTTTCATTTCGGCTTGCAAATTACACTCATTTTTTTGTGAGATGCAAATCTGAATGCCATATTTATTGATATTTCCTATAATTTGTTGTGCAATCTATTCGGAATAGGCTTTTTTGAAAAGCTTCTTAGCATTCGTTGTGGTAAGGACTGCGATTTCTTCTACCGGTTTTTGATACACTTCCGACAGTTTGTTTGCGATAAGGTGAAGATAATCTGGATGATTGCGCTTACCTCGATGTGGAGCGGGAGTGAGATAAGGTGAATCGGTTTCTAAAACTATGCGACTGAGCGGCACATCTTTGAGCACATTCCCCAAATCCGAATTTTTGAATGTCACAATGCCATTTATTCCGATGAAGAAGTTATCAAGTTTTAGAATCTCTGCTGCATCTTCTTTCGTGCCACAAAAGCTGTGAAAAACTCCTGATAACGACTGTTCGCTGAATTCTTGAATCACATTCATGGTTTCACGAAACGAATCCCTGACGTGAATGACAATGGGTAGTTTTCGCTCGATAGCCCATCGGATTTGAATTCTGAGTGCTTCTTTTTGTTCCGATAAATGGCTTTTGTCCCAATATAGGTCGATTCCAATTTCGCCAATAGCAGTGTAGTCGCGGCTATTCAGCTCTTTCTCTATCAGTCTGAGTTGCGGGAGGAAATCTTCTTTTACGCTGGTAGGGTGCAGTCCCATCATCGGAATGCAGAAGTCTGGATACTTTTCTGCTAGACTTAACATAACCGGAATGGTTTCTACATCGATATTGGGAAGAAAGATGCGACTGATCCCATGGCTTTTGGCAGACGAAATAACGTCGTCAATATCGTTGTTGTAGTCTTCTTGATAAATATGCGAATGGGTATCAATCAGATCCATGATGTCATTGATTTACGATTCGCGGTGCATCAGCTTTTCGCTGAGTGTGACGAGTTCACTTTTGTGTAACATATTCACATCTACAGCATAAAGTGCATCTAAGCCTTCTTTGTAGTAGTCGCTTATTTTTTGTTCGCAAAGCTCTTTTACACCGCGTTGAATATAGATTTTAGTAATGGCATCAACTTTTTCTTGTCTTGCAAAATCCTGCTTTAGCAACCATTCTGAAATCTCTCCTTTTTCGGAATCGTTTGATAGTTCGAAAGCTTTGATGAGCAGAAATGTTTTTTTGTTGCAAACGATATCTCCACCAATGGCTTTGCCGAATTTTGCCTCATCGCCAAAGGTGTCGAGCAGGTCGTCCTTTAGTTGAAATGCCAATCCTATTTTCTCGCCGAATGTGTACATTAAATTGGCATCTCGTTCGCTGGCACCACCGATAATGGAACCAATTTTTAATGCACAAGCCAACAATACAGCTGTTTTTAAACGTATCATCTCGATGTATTCATCTACAGTTACATCATTTCGCTGTTCGAAATCCATATCGAACTGCTGACCTTCGCATACCTCTAATGCAGTTCTTGAGAAAACAGTCAATACTTCTGTCAATGAGTTAGATGGCGATTTGCAAACTTCTTGATAGGCAATGATTTGCATAGCATCGCCCGAAAGGATGGCCGTATTTGCCGACCACTTTTTATGTACCGTCGGATTGCCTCTTCTGATTTCAGACTTGTCCATCAAATCGTCATGCAATAGCGTAAAATTATGGAAAATCTCAACACCAAGTGCGGGTGAAATGGCTTCTTCGATGGAGTCTTGAAATAGATTGCAGGAGAGCAAAGTCAATATAGGTCGAATCCGTTTTCCGCCTAATGAAAGAGCGTATTCAATGGGTTCATAAAGTTCTTGAGGTGATTTTGAGAGTGATAGATTTTCGATTTCGAGATTTATTCGGTCGATGAGTTGTTCTACAGTATGATTCATTGTTGTGTTTGTTTCTAAAATGTAGAAAAAGGGTCACTCCATAAGTTGTGATATAGTGACAAAGCAAAGGTAATATATTTTTTGTTGCGGTCATTTTTTTGGTGTACTTTTGCAAGCTAATATTCTATCAAATTTTCATTTGCTCAAGGAGTATTTGAAAATTATTGCCTAAATTTGACTACTATTAGCACAAAACATTGTGCCGGAATAATAAATGTTGTCAGATGATGTTTTAAATATAATTCTAAATACCGCGTTCGATGAAGAAAAGTTTTTTAGGACTCTTTTTGATTGGTTTAAGTTTTTCAAATCTCACGATTGCTCAAAATGGCGAAGCAGGCTATGCTTTTTTGAGATTGCCATCGTCAACTCACGTGAGTGCATTGGGTGGGACAAATATTTCGCTGATTAGCGATGATAATGCTAATGCTTTTCAGAATCCTGCTTTGCTGGCGCGTGTTCCCGATAAGTCCTTGAGTCTGAATTACATGAATTATGTGGCAGATATAAACTACGGAACTGCTTTTTTTAGTAATTCGGCATCAGCACGTGCTGTATGGGGTGTCGGTATGATTTACTCCAATTATGGTACGTTCAAAGAGACTTCAGCAGATAATACAGATTTGGGCACATTTATTGCAAAAGATATGGCATTTCATGCAGTTTATGCTTATAATCTGACGGATAAATGGTCTGGTGGCATTACGGGTAAAGCAATTTATTCGGAGTATGCCGATTACAATTCGTTTGCTTTAGGGGTTGACTTGGGTTTGAATTATTACGATGCATTAAATAATATATCATTCTCAATTGCTTTAAAAAACCTTGGCGGACAGTTAGTTAAATACAATGATCAGTACGAAAATATGCCTTGGGATCTTCAGGTAGGCTATTCCAAAAAATTGGCACATGCTCCTTTTCGATTACATCTTACGGGCAAATATCTCAACATGTGGGATTTCTCTCTGATGCGCGAAACGATGAATACATCAGGTGGCGGAACAGTGAGAACCAAAGACTCATTTTTTTCGACATTCACAAAACATATAGATTTTGGGCTCGACTTTATCTTGTCTAAAAGTTTTTACCTCGCATTTGGCTACAATCCGAAAACAGCAGACGACTTCACTGTCGTTGATCAAAAAGGGTTTTATGGCTTCACGATGGGAACTGGTTTTGATGTAAAACACTACCATATTGGAGCTTCCGTTTTTCAGCAACATGTAGGTGGCACTACACTGATGATAGGTGTTAGCACCGATTTAAAAAAACTATAAGATTTTTCGAATGAATAAGATTGTGATTGCCATTGATGGCTTTTCGTCGTGTGGAAAAAGCACTATGGCAAAAGATTTAGCGCGCGAAATAGGGTATATTTATATCGACAGCGGAGCAATGTATCGGGCTGTGACACTCTATTGCTTGCAAAATGGCTTGATTACCGATGGAACCATAAAACTCCCTCAATTAGTAGATGCGCTGAACCATATAAATATTTCATTTGTTTTAAACAAACATACCGGTCGTCCAGAAACATTATTGGATGGTGCAAATGTCGAAAATGAGATTCGTACGTTAGATGTTTCTAACCAAGTCAGCTTAGTTAGTGCTGTGCCAGCTGTACGCAAAGCAATGGTTTTGCAACAACAACAAATGGGTGTTGACAAAGGAATCGTAATGGATGGTCGTGATATTGGAACTACAGTTTTTCCGAATGCTGAGTTGAAAATATTTGTAACGGCATCTCCTGAAATCAGAGCTAAACGCCGATTTGATGAAATGGCAGCTAAAGGTGACCATGCTTCGTATGAATCTATTCTTGAGAATGTGAAAACAAGAGATTATTTAGACCAAAACAGGGATGAGAGTCCTTTGCGGATGGCAGATGATGCTCAGTTGTTGGATAATTCTGATTTGACAATTGCACAACAAAAATTGTGGCTAATGAATCGGTTTGAATCGGTTACTAAAACTTGAATGAAATGGGTAAGAAAATAATAAATATTGAAATAGACGATAAATCTGGATTTTGCTTTGGAGTAGTGAATGCCATCAATAAAGCAGAGGAGGAACTCGAAAAAGGCAATACGCTATATTGTTTGGGTGATATTGTGCACAACAGTCACGAAGTAGATCGCTTGGGTCAAAAAGGGTTGTATTCAATTGATCATGAGCAGTTTCGAAAATTAGAAAAGACCAAGGTGATGCTCCGAGCTCATGGTGAGCCTCCCGAAACGTATAAATGGGCGAAAGAGAATAATATCGAAATCGTTGATGCTACTTGTCCGGTGGTGCTGCAGTTGCAACGCAAAATCAAGAAAATCTACGATTCACGCGAATCAGCCGATGTTCAGATTGTTATTTATGGAAAAATTGGTCACGCTGAGGTGAATGGACTGGTGGGACAAACCAACGGAGAAGCCATTGTGATTGAATCTGTTGACGATTTGAAAAAAGTAGATTTGAATAAGGATATTCGTCTTTTTGCACAGACAACTAAGTCGATTGATGGATTGCTGAAAGTGGTGGCAGAAATCGAAAAACTAAAATCGCCAAACATCTCTTTTCAATATTTTGATACCATCTGCCGTCAGGTTTCGAATCGTGTACCCAATATCCGCAAATTTGCAGCACGTCACGATATGATTCTTTTTGTTAGTGGCAAGAAAAGCTCAAATGGTAAGGTACTTTATAACGAATGTCTCAAATTCAATGAGAAATCGTATTTAATTGAAGGGTCAAGCGAAGTTAACCCAGATTGGCTGTCTAACGTTACATCTATAGGTATTTGCGGTGCTACATCTACGCCAAAGTGGTTGATGGAAGAGGTGGAGCAAAAAATCAGAGAACTCATCGCCTAAAAACGAGCAAAATATATGAAATTGAACTGTTTTTCTGTTTAATTGTGTACAAACAGCTTTTCGTTTTCTCAATTTATAGTAAATTTGTGCTTTAGTTTTATTTAGGTAAAGAGATTTGTTATGGCTTTAAAATGTGTAGGTATCTTGACTTCTGGTGGGGATTCTCCCGGTATGAATGCTGCCGTTCGTGCAGTCACTCGATCAGCAATATATAATGGAATTGAAGTAAAAGCGATTTATCGTGGATATAAAGGTTTAATAACTGGAGAAATAGTTCCTTTTAAAACCGAAAATGTGAGTAACATCATTCAACAAGGTGGTACTATTTTGAAAACTGCCCGTTGTATGGAGTTTATGACTGTTGAAGGTCGTAAATTGGCTCATGACACGATGGTAAGTGAAGGCATCGATTGCCTCGTTGTTATTGGTGGAGATGGTTCGTTGACAGGAGCACGCATTTTCGCTTCTGAATTTAATCTTCCGATTGTTGGAATTCCAGGGACAATAGACAATGACCTTTACGGCACAGACACCACCATTGGTTATGATACGGCTCTGAATACCATCATGGAGGCGGTAGATAAAATCAGAGATACTGCAACTTCTCACGATCGCCTATTTTTTATAGAAGTGATGGGACGCGATGCTGGTTTTTTAGCCTTGAACGGAGCCATTGCATCGGGTGCAGAAGCAGCAATAATTCCCGAAATTGCTACAGAAGCAGATCAACTCACTGAGTTAATTCAAAATGGCTTTCGCAAATCAAAAAACAGCAGCATTGTTTTGGTCGCCGAAAGTGAAATAACTGGCGGCGCCATGGGATTAGCTGATCGGGTAAAGAAGGAATACCCTCAATTTGATGTGCGGGTTACTATTTTAGGGCATATTCAACGTGGCGGGTCACCGACGGCAAATGATCGGATATTAGCAAGTCGCATGGGTTCTGCTGCTATCGATGCACTGCTCGAGGATCAAAGAAATGTGATGATTGGTATTCAAAATGATCAGATTGTATATGTGCCATTCAATAAGGCCATTAAGAACGATAAACCTATCAATCGCGAATTGCTCAATGTGTTGCGCACACTCTCAATTTAACGATTGAAAAGATAGAACTGAGGGATGTTGAATGAGTATTCAGCACCCCTTTTTAGTATAAACAGGTATATTATTGGGTTTTAATATCTCCGAGAAAGCTTATGAGATACGAAAACATAATGATTTGTCATCAAACGCAAAAAAGCTTACATTTAATTTCTTTATCGCTGTCTTAATGAGGCAATGTCTATTGAATCGCTAGTCCCAGCGGGGATGAACACAAATACTAGACTATCGAAAAGCTACCGAGTGAGTAGCCCATCAACGAATTTACAGAAAATGAACAAATGCTGTATGGGCGAACGAGTGAGTTCTTTTCGATGAAGCATTTTTTGCTTACTTTTTTTTGCGTGAAAAAAAGTAAGTCCCGCGGAAGGCGGAATA
>JBAXGL010000134.1:0-6999 GCA_037139375.1 Bacteroidales bacterium
GATGGATAATGCACTCCGAGATAGATGCGCGAATAACCAACGAGGCTTGCCCAAGTATAAGCAGGTGCAATTACGTACCACTTTGGATAAGTGATGCTTAGCACAGTGGCTGTAGCAAAAGCAGCGGAAGTGTGTCCCGAAGGGAATGATCCGCCTCCGCCGTCTGTGAGTTTTGTTATATCGTTGGGATAGGCTTCGAAAGGTCTTGGTCTATTGAAAGCTGCTTTCATCACAACTGTCGAGGCACCCATACTTAACATCGTACCAGCAAAGAGGGTGAATTTTTCCTTCAAATCGGGATCTTCAGTAATTTGTCCGACAATATCCATTAGAATTGGTGTCGCAATCATGATTGGGGTTACGCTGCCAGTAATTGCTTTGAATGCATCATCCTTAAACTGACTTCGGTTGCCGTTTATCTCTTTGACAATATTGATATCGATGTTTTGTGCCGAAAGAGTAGTGGAACTCATTATGAGCAAGAACAGAAAAGTTAATATTGATTTCATAATTGCTGGTTTTCTTTTAAGTCTAAAAATTCGGGATGAGTGAGTCCAAAAAAACGGCTGCTAAAAGATTCTACTGCGATTTTCCACACCTTTACATTGCGTATGGCAGGTAGTGAGTAAGGGAAATCGCGACCCACATAGTGCTGCATCATCACATTCATTATCGCAGTTTTCTCTTCAATATCCTCTACGAAAACAACTTTTCCACGGCATAAAGTACTATCGGCTCGCATACGGTAGCTACATGCCACTTCGGGATGCTGATGAACCAATTTATCTCCCACGCAAAAGGTGATGCAGACTCGGTTGTTTCGTTCAATAATATTAATGTGAGACCCTTCGGGAGCAGAATGAAGATAAATTGTGCTATTGTGATAGCCAAAATTCATAGGTAGTACATACGGCGAACCATCGGTGTCGGCGAATCCCACAAAGCAGATTTTAGATTGCGCAATAATCTTTTCCGCCTCCTCCTTAGAGTTGTTTTGTAGCGATTTCATTCCGTTTTATTCGAAGGAATCACGTTTAACTCATATCCTTCCGATTTGAGCCATTCGATGGTTTTCGGGAGTGCTTCCTGCATGTTTCGTTTCGATTTCAACGAATCGTGAAAGACGATGATAGAGCCGTTTCTAGTGTATTTTTTCACAATCTGAAAAACATCTTCTCCATTCAGTTTTTTGCTGTAATCGCGAGTGACCAGATCCCACATCACAATTCGGAAACGTCTCTTCAGAATCCAAAATTGCGGTATACGAATATGTCCGTGTGGTGGTCTGAATAGTTTACTATCGATATATTGAGTGGCTTTCTGTATGTTGGCAACGTAATTGTGCGTCAAGGTTTTCAGACCCTGAATGTGATTGTAGGTATGATTGCCAGTTTTGTGACCTCGAGCAAGAATATCATTGTAAATATCGGGATAGTTGTGCACATTTTCACCTACACAAAAGAAAGTGGCTTTTACATTATATTTATCGAGTAAATCCAATACCCAAGGCGTAACCTCGGGTATTGGACCATCGTCGAAAGTGAGATATACACACTTTTGATCTTTTGGCATCCTCCACACAGCACCTCGAAAAAATAGGCGGTAGAGCAGAGGTGGACGTTCAATCAGCATATAAGTCTAATTGCCTTGTTGACCTTGTTTGCCTTGTTGGCTGGTGTTCCAACCCGCACTATACATTTGGAACATAGGCATGTGCTTCTCAGCTAATTTCGGATTGAAGGTCGTGTACATCTGAATGATTGATTGTAACACCGCCAGATTATGACCTACGTCATTCATCACCGAGTTGAGTTGAGATGCGTTCAGTGAGTAGAAATACTTGAGCGTCAATTCTGTATTGTTTGCAATATCCTCAGTTATTTTCTCTGCTTTCTCTTTTTGACCTAAACGATAATAAGCTTCAGCCAAAGTTATAGATGAATAGTCGTTCGGAACAGTAGTTGGCGGTAATACTTTCATGCAATAGTCTGCTGCTTTGAGGGCTTTGTCCTTTTCGCCTTCTTGTAATAAGGCTGTAATGAGTCGACCAAACATGAATCGGAAGGTTTTGCACATACGCAAATTGTTTTCATCGAGGTAAACTTTCGGATTATCGGTACCTCCCCATCTGAATTTGTTCATCATGTTATCGTACATCACAGCTGTGTTAACACCGCCATTTTCACCAAATTTCTGAGGTGTGATGCGGTAAGATAACCCTTCGAGACTGAAATATTTATTCAGATTCATGTAGTTTTCGTTTCCAACAGTCACGGCATAACATATCGGCCGTTTCCATTCGCTGTTAGCGAGCATGTCGAGGATAATCATCTCTTGTTTGCCAATATATTGTTTTCCTTTAAGCGAAATATCCATCTGTTTGAGTATTGGAGCTCCTTTTACAAGATTACCAAGTTTACGTACTGCAACCGAATCTATAGGAATAAAAAGCTTATCTGTAGGGATAAATTCCATTTGAGCATCACCTTGTTTGACTTTCAGATTAGGATCGTCCGATCTCACAATATTCATGGCTTGACGCAAATCCATCGGCTCGGCTATCATATTGGTTATGTAAACAATATCGCGAGTACCTTGAGCATATTGCCACGGTTCGAAAGATATAGGTAACGGTTTAGAATCGTAAGCCTGACGGCGCATTTGATCGATATACCAATCTGTTTGCAAGTAGCTGAGGTTACATACGCGCACATCGGTTCTTACCCCTTCTACCTCTTGATTATACCAAAGAGGGAATGTGTCGTTGTCGCCATTGGTGAAAAGCACAGCGTTTGGCGGACAAGAAACGAGATAATTGTAACCAAAATCACGACAAGTATAGCGATTAGAGCGATCATGATCGTCCCACGTTTGGCTTGCCATTTGTATAGGAATTAGCAAACAGACTAAAGCAGCTATAGCTCCACCAATAGTCTCGTTGGTGTATTTGCTGAGTCCTTTGGCAATGGCCGCCACACCCAACCCAATCCAGATGCAATAGGCGTAGAATGAACCGGCATAGGCATAATCTCGCTCACGAGGTTGATAAGGATATTGGTTTAGGTAGAGCACAATCGCAATTCCAGTCATAAAGAACAAAAAGAAAGTGACCCAAAAACCTTGAATGCCTTTTTGTCCGGAATATGCTTGAAAGAGCAATCCGACGATACCCAAAAGCAGCGGCAACATATAGAATTTGTTGTGCCCTTTGTTGTTCTCCATCTCAGGAGGCAGATTCGACTGATCGCCTACCAACTCTTTGTCGATGAAGTTGAAACCTGTTATCCAGTTGCCGTTGTTTGCCTCCCCATTTCCTTGAATGTCATTCTGACGACCCGAGAAGTTCCACATAAAGTAACGCCAATACATAAAGTTCATCTGATAAGCGAAAAAGTACTTCGTATTTTCCCACATCGTAGGCATTTTTACAGTCACTTTTTCACCTGCCCGATCAAAGGTTACATCAGTACCTTTAAAATCAGACCACAGCTTATAAGCCTCAATGTGAGATGCCTGCTTGCTATACATGCGCGTGAAAAGCATCTTTGTTTCATCCTGATATTGATACTCTTCTTTGTAGCTCGAGATCACATATCCGTCTTTTTCTGAGGCATTCTTTTTGACTTTGCGCGTCCATATCGGTGCGCCTTTTTCAACCACAGCAGCACCTTGAGAATCGCGTGCGACATCCGATACAAATGTTTCGCCATAGAACAATGGGCGTTCGCCATACTGTTCACGACTTAAATACCGGCCCAAAGAGAAGATGTCTTGAGGTGAATTTTCATCCATTGGTGGATGTGTCGACGAGCGAATGATGATGAGTGCATACGAAGAGTAACCAATCATAATCGCCATAATGCATAGCAAAATAGTATTGAGAATAGGGTTGTTTAACTCTTTTCGTGTAAGAAGGTACCAGCCTAAAGCTCCTAACAACAACAGTGCAAAAAATATTCCAGCGGCAGAACTACTCAGAAATGGTGTTCCTACCAAACCCACTGATGCAATAAACAATGAAATGATTCTTATCCGATTCGTACCGCGGGATGTTTCGTAAATTCCCCAAATAATAATAGCAGTGATGGTGATGACGTAAATGATTAATCCGGTATTGTAAGGTAACCCAAGTGTGTTCACAAAAAGGAGTTCGAACCAACCAGCCACTTTCACTACACCCGAAACGATTCCATACAGCACAAATCCGACCATCAAAAGAGATAGCAATAAGGCTTTCAATGAGCCTTTGACGTCTGCATTTGGATTCTTTTTGTAATAATAAACCAACACAATGGCTGGAATACAAAGTAAGTTCAACAAGTGAACACCGATAGATAACCCTGTGAGATAGGCAATCAAGACCAAATATCGACTTGAATGCGGGCTGTCTGCCGAATTTTCCCATTTGAGAATTAACCAAAATACTGCTGCAGTAAAGCAAGACGAAAAGGCATAAACCTCACCCTCGACTGCCGAAAACCAAAATGTGTCTGAGAATGTATAAGCCAACGCGCCCACCATACCGCTACCCATAATGGCAATCAGTTGACCAGTGGTCATTTCAGTCTCTGATTTTACTAATAATTTTTTAGCCAAATGGGTCACGCTCCAGAATAAAAACATAATGGTAAGCGCACTCAACAATGCCGACATGGTGTTTACCATTTGTCCAACGTGAGACGGGTCAGAGGCAAAGTTTGCAAAGAACCGACCAACAATCATGTGGAAAGGTGCTCCGGGCGGGTGACCTACTTCTAACTTCATAGCAGAAGTGATAAATTCGGGACAATCCCAAAAACTGGCTGTTGGCTCGATGGTCAAAAGATATACCACCGCAGAAACGGCAAAAGCAACCCAACCAAAGAGGTTGTTGAAAAGCTTGTAGTTCTTCATTTTAAGTCTAAAAAGATGGATGAAACGTTGAATCTGATAAATGAAGCGCAAAGATAGAAAAGATTTCTAAAAAAAATCAAGAATGCCTTTTAAATCCCCCGTATGCGCACTTAAAGACAGTTTACTATTTGTAAAAATGTATAATATGAACCCATTACTGAATATAAACAGGTCGTTTTTAAAGTGTTAAATCGAACAAAATCCTTGAATAATGCTTTGTAGCATATCTTTCTGACCAACAATGGTGACTAAATCTCCTGCTTCCAACACCACTTCGGCCGATGGAGTGACAAATGTTCTATCTTTTCGCTCAATGCTGATGATGAGGCAATTAGCTGCTTGAAAGTTTGACTCGCGAAGTGATTTTCCCACAAACATCGAGTGTTTGTCAATGGTCAGGCTACGCATCATCACACTCTGAGCTTCTTTTGGTGTCATATCTTTAGTGACAATGGTCTCCACCAACGGACCAAATTTCTTAATCTGTTCATCATTGCCTACCACCCGAATCTGATCGAAAGGCATCAGTTGATCACGCGGCCCCGGAATATTGATGTATCGACTTCCCCGATGGATGCTGATGATGCTTACCCCATAATGGTTTCTGAAATCAGCCTTGTAGAGGTAGCGACCAATCAACTCGCTATCGGGTGAAACTGTGAATTCGGCAATGTGCAAATCGTGAATCAGGTTGTTTATTTTCGGAGCTTTGGCATCTTCGCGAGCATTGAGGTTGCGAGTCAAGGTTTTTTCGAGGTGCACGATGGCACGACGTATTTGTTTCGAAAAGAGAAATGCAATGATACACATTGCCACAAATCCGACTAAAGTGCCCCAACGATAGGAGTAGAAATGAACAAACACCACCATTGAAAAAACAGCGGCTATCATAACGCGTGAAATGCCAATGGCAATCAATGGTCCGTGGTTGTATCGGGTATCAATCCACATTGAACGGAATAGCTCCTTAGGGACTGTTCGTTTGAATGCCATCGACCAAAGAAGCGGTGCCATGATGCTCAACGTGACCACACTGGCTACAACTCTTCCAATATCGTACCCCCAAAGCTCCATTAGCAAGGGTGATAAGAATTTGAAAGACAACCAAATAATGCCTGCTAAAATGATGCCGTGCAAGATAATATGTCGGTAAGTCGCTTTCACCATCTTATCCCAATCACTTTTGCGGTTAACGGTGCTTTTACCGTTACTGAATCGGTCAATAAATTGCCGCCAACGGTCTGACATCCTGCGTTCGAGCATTCGGTTGAATGGCTCTGATAGTCTGATTGTAAACGGTGTAGTGAATGTGGTGATTACCGCCACTGCCACTACAATCGGATAGAGAAACGAACTGGTCACCTTCAGCGAAGTACCCAGACTGGCAATGATAAAGGCAAATTCACCGATTTGTGCCAAACTAAAACCCGATTGTATCGCCACTTTCAACGGTTGCCCCGACACCAATACGCCCACTCCGCCAAAAAGGATTTGACCTACTATTACAACCACTGTAAGGATAAGGATTGGACCGATAAAATGCGAAAGTTCACTTAAATCGACCAGCATACCCACTGATACAAAAAAGACTGCTCCAAAAAGATCTTTGATGGGTTTAATCAGTTTCTCGATGCTTTCTGCTTCGATAGTTTCTGCCAAAATAGACCCCATGATAAATGCTCCTAATGCTGACGAGAACCCGACATAATTTGCCAAAACCACCATGCCCAAACAGAGTCCAACCGATATGACTAGCAATGTTTCAGCATTCAGAAAACGTTTAATCCACTTCAAGAATAAAGGAATCAGATAAAGTCCGGTCAGAAACCAAAGCGTGAGGAAAAACACCAATTTGAAAATGCTTTCGGTGATAAACCGACCATCGAAATCTTTCGATATAGCTAATGACGACAGCAAAACCAACAACAGAATGGCAAATAGGTCTTCCACTATGAGCACCCCAAACACCGTGGTGGCGAATTTCTGATTCTTCAATCCCATATCATCGAATGCCTTGATGATGATCGTGGTGGACGACATCGATAGCATCGCTCCCAGAAAAATCGAATCCATCATACTCCAGTTGAGCAATTTGCCTGTGGCAAA
>JBAXGL010000135.1:0-6878 GCA_037139375.1 Bacteroidales bacterium
TAAAGTCGGTGTAAACGGTAGCTGTTCCTTCGTGGAAGTTACCTGTTCCGATGCAAGCGATATTGCCGTTTTTGGCAGAGATGTGTGCAATCTTTGAATGCACTTTCAGACCTTCCACCCCGAAAATCACTTTGATGCCAGCAGCTTGCATCCGTTTTGCCCACGATATATTCGACGACTCATCGAACCGAGCTAACAGCTCTACCATCGCCGTCACCTTTTTGCCATTCAGGGCTGCACAAATGAGGGCTTTTACTATTTTAGAGTTTTTTGCGAGTCGGTAGATGCTTATTTTTATCTCCTTGACGTCGGGACTAATGGCTGCTTCGCGAATCAAACGAATAAAATTGTTGAAGCTATGATAAGGATAATGCAAATACTGATCTTTGGTGCGTACCAAAGCCAAAACGCTGATTGCATCGTCAAACGCGCAGACCGGAATAGGTGGGGCAGGTGGGTATTTCAACTCTGGTCGAGCCAATTTAGGAAACGACATCAGGTCTTTCAGGTTGTGGTAGCGACCACCTTTCACATAAGCATCGTATTTTTCGATGTTGAGCAATCGTTCGATGAGTTTCAGCAAATCATTCGGAATTTCACGATCGAAAACAAAACGGATTGCATCGCCTTTCTTGCGGCTTTTTACACCATCTGATACTTTATCTAAAAGTCCAAGATAAGCGACATTCTCGAATTCCATTTCAGCATCACGCGTAAATTTAACGGTGTACGCTTCGTATTTGTCGTAGTTGAGATGCGAAAAAATCTGAGGTAAACAGGCTCTTATCACATCATCGAGAAACATAATGTAGGTTTTATCATCTTCGAAAGGAAGCACCACAAATCTGGAAAACTCTTCGGTGGGAACTTCAATCAGAGCAAACTCTTTCTTTTTTTTCTTGGTAGGATTTTCTGCAAATGATATTTTAACAGCCAAATATATGCTTTCGTCGTTCAGCTCTGGCTCGTGACTCATTTTTGATACCAAAATTGGAAACAGCGAATTCATCAGCACATCTTTGTAGTAAGCGTTGATGTATTGCGATTGAGTTTCAGTTATTTGCTGTTCGTTGATGATGATGATATTCTCACTTTCGAGGCTGATTTTTAAATCAGCAAATATCTTCTCAAACTCTTTAGTGTAGATTTCATTCAGTTTGAGGATTGCTTTCAGAATAGACTTTGAACTTGACTTGTAAACTCGAGATGTAGTCTCAATTTCTACTAATCGGCGTAGAGTAGCAACTCTTACTCGAAAATATTCATCTAAATTGCGGGAATAGATACCTAAGAAATTAAGCCGTTCGAGCAGTGGATTGTCCGCATTCGCTGCTTCGTCTAATACACGCTTGTTGAAGTACATCCAACTGATGTCGCGTTCTACTGAGGGTAGTTTTTTTGCTTGGAGTTTCATCATGGTTGCAATATACGAATTTATTAAACTTGTAACAAAAAAATATGCGCAAATTTAATTTACGCATATTTCATCACTACTACATTGAAATGTAATATATGTTTCTATTTCGTTTTCACTTCGATTTTGAATTTTCGTCTACGGGGGTTATTTGACAACCTGTGCAAACGACTCGATATTAATACTTCTAAAGCTTATGCTTGCCTCCATGGCATAGTGATCGGATAGAAAATGGTGCTCCGTGCCTACAGCCTTGTAAAATGGATGAATTTTTCGTTCAATGGTTTCGAGGTGTTGACTATCACGAATCAAAATGTAGTCAATAATTCGCATTTTGCCATTCGGTATTCGAGCAAGATTATTGTTGACTTCGTCATAAGTAGTATGCACTTGTCCGCTTATATCACCATTTTCCGCATCCAGAGTAGTCAACATATTCCGATAATTGGATTGGTCATCAAAATCAATGTTGAAGTCACCGCAAATAATTTGTGGAACTTTATTTTTGCAATTTGGAGTTAATAGTTTTTGCTTTATTTCGGCACACTGCTCTGCTCTTAACTGATCCGGATTATCGGCTTGCAGATGTGTTGCTAGCAATTGAAATGTGGTCTGATTGTATTCGCCTTCAAACATTACAGCTCCTTTTCGAGCTATTCTATCATATCCCGAACTTTGGCGAAAAGCTATCTGACCAATTTTAGTTAAAGGAATTTTACTAAGCACCCATAAACCACTGTTCGTTCGCAAAGGAATATAATTGATGTTAGCTGGTCCGTACTGATATGGGTAGCGTTCTTTCAACCCTTTGGAAATGATACCACGGCAATGACTGCTAAAGGCTTCTTGAAAGACAATAATCTGATAATCTGACGTTTTCAGCTCATCGACTATCATTTTTGCGCGATTGCCATTACCATTGAATAAGCTGATGTAGGGCAACATATAGATATTCCAACTTAAGATTTTCAGCTGCGATTCTTGCACTACACGCTGCTCGATATTCATTTGAGCCTTCATAGCAAGTTGCGAATAGAGAAGGATGCAAAACAGGAAGAATATTCGATTCATAAATATGAATATTAATTTCTTACAAATTTCCCACCAAAAGATTACACGCTTGTTTAGAAACTATGATAATGTTGTGAACTCTCTGTTTCAAAGCTTTGACAAAATATACCAACATAAAAAAGCGCCCCAATCTCAACGACTAAAGCGCTTTACCCACCTAAAGTAAACCCAAAATTAACAATCCAAAAACAAAGATGAAGTATCAAATACCAAATGGCACTGCATTTGATACCCGATTATTGAGTTGTTGATAAAGCCCTATCAGCTTTTCGCGGACAAGGTTCTTATCAAACTGTTTCACAAGGTTTTCTGAAAGAATAACTGCATTGGCGTGAAACTTATGATCTTTCATAATACGACGTGTAAGCCCAATGAAATCATTCACAGTGACACCACTTAAATAAGGATGCTCATACAACGAACGATATTCTTTAATGTCGCGAAATACAACTGGCAGACCGCATGCAGCTGCTTCGATGGGAGCTAAAGGACAGTTTTCCTGATACGATGGGAATAACAACATATCGGCTGCTGCATAAATCAAAGGCATTACATCGAGATTATACATTCCTGGAAACTGAATATTGGATGGCGCAGAAGCAATTCGTTTGTCAATGCGAGCAATTCCTTCAGTCATCGCTTTGAAAGGTCTGCCTCCAGCCCACACAAAACGTGCATTGGGTAATGCATCTGCTACAGCCATAAAATCTTCCACGCCTTTGCGAGCTTGAAGTTGTCCTACTCCCAACACCACAAATTCATTTTCTTTAAGTCCTAACATCTTGCGTCCCATTGCTCTTTTTTCAGGAGAATTACTCCATCTTTCGATAGGAATGGGGTTGTATATTTTCACAATCTCGGTTTTGGCTCCAGTTTCGCGAATAGCTTCTTCTACTCGCGGTGAAATAGCAATGCAGACATCGGCAAACGAATAAACCTGCTTGAAATACCATTTTACAAACGGCATAAAAAATTGCCACATCGGCAAAGACCCTTTAATAGAGTCTGGTATCACATGCACCGTATGCACTCTTCTGCCTTTGTAAGGCAATCCTTTCCAAAAGTAATATGGACCGTATGTGTGGCAATGAAAGACATCGCCTTCGCCTTCGTTATTGATAACAATATCTACATCTTCTTTCGAATTCATCAACTCCACGTGATCGACAAATGCAGTATGCACTCCATTGCCTTGAATCATATATTGAGTTTCGGATGCTATATGCAGTTTCATAATTGATTGTTTTATTAAATGATTTACTAGAAATGATTTAAATTAAAAAAATGATATTCATCGTGAATAGCAACATCACGATATAGACCAACAATTTAAGAAATGTGGTTCCAACGAGTAAAGTTTTAGATAAATTTTTTTCCATAACTACTTGTATTTGATGATTTATACTTCAACCTGATTCCGTAGAACAAAGTTTTTAATTATTTGAAACATTATATACCCAACAAACAGGGATAAAGGAATGAGCCCAATATACATCGGTATTTTCCCAATATATTGAGAAACATTTTTCCAATACGGACCCAACAAAAACCCACTAGAAACATAAAACGATGCCCATAATGGTGCTGAAATGGCTATAATTGCTGAGTATTTCCTCGGCGAATAGTTCATCAACCCACTCAATACAGACACATATCCGCGAATAAATGGCGATAGCCGTCCAAGAAATACACCCGTGAAACCCATCGTTTGCAATTTATTGCTCAACTTGTTGAGTTTCGCTTCAGGAAGCGGTATCCACCGAGGTTTGCGCTCCATGATATGTTTTCCGAAAAAGAAAAACAGTGTAAAAAGTATGGCACTTCCTAAGATATCGCCAGATAATGCGGACAGAATAATGTAAATGATATTCAATTTGCCTAAATAAGCCATATACCCCGAAAAAAGCAACACCAATTCGTTTGGCAACGGGCTTGGCACTCCTACTTCTTGAAGAAAAACAAGTAGAAAAATGATGTAGTAACCGTATTGCGAAAGGTTATGAATAAAATCTGATGACAAATGTTGCATTATGTCGGTCTTAGTTTTTTTTATATAACTACAAATTTACAATGTCCATATTAAGAAGATGTTTCTAAAATCGTACAATGCTGTAAAATTTTATTGACTTAGAATATTTGACAACAAAAAACCGCTGCCGAAATAAATCGACAGCGGTCTTTACCTATAAACCTATTTACTAATCTACTATTTTTTCAAAGGTACATAACCAATTTCGTCTACTATTTTTTGACCTTCTGCCGAAAGAACGAAATCAATAAATGATTTGTTTTTAGCTTCGTCTTTCTTGTCATAATAGAAGAACAATGGGCGAATGATTGGATATGTTTTGTTGATTGCATTTTCTTGTGAAGGCTCAACAAATGTTTTGCCATCGAAAGAAACGTGCAATGCTTTTACAGCTTTATCTAAGTAAGCTAATCCCACATAACCAATTGCACCTTTTGTTTGGCTCACTGACTGAACGATAGCTCCAGTTGCAGGCATACTCAATGCGTTGCTTGCGTAGTTTTTATTCTTCAATACATGTTCTTTGAAGAATTCGTAGGTACCAGAACTACTTTCGCGAGAGTAAACTACAATCTTAAGATCTTCACCACCAACTTCTTTCCAGTTTTTGGTTTTTCCAGTGTAAATACCTTCTAATTGAGCACGAGTCAATTTCGACACAGGATTCGAAGGATTAACGATCACAGCTAATGCGTCAAATGCAATTACTTTTTCTACAACTGCTTTACCAGTTTCTTGGCATTTGATTTTTTCATCAAACTTCATTTTGCGTGAAGCCATCGCGATATCAGTTGTTCCATCAAGCAATGCTGCAATACCTACTCCACTACCACCACCTACTACGGTAACTGATTTTTTTGTTTTTTTGCCAAACACTTCAGCTTCTTTTTGAGCCAATGGCAATACAGTGTCACTACCTTTTAATTTCTGAGCTTTGAATGATGGCACGATAGCGCAGATCATCAATACAGATACTATTAACTTTTTCATTTTCTTTATTTATTTCTTTGGTTTGTAACTATTTTTTGAAACGAATTCTTAGAATTTATATTGCATACGAACGGTAAGCAATTTCATATCTAATTTTGCGCTGTAATTTGAACCTGATTTAGTTAATGCAGATGTTGTTTCATTTACCGGCATATCGTAGTAAACCATGAATTTTACATTTGGATTCATACGGTATAAGTAACCAATACCAAGAGTAGAGTAAGCAATATCTGTTTTAGACGTTGTTTTTAAACCTGCATCAGTTGATACTTTGGAAAGTGTACTTCCAATCTTGTTGCCAGAAATTGCAGTATTTGGATCATACCAGTCGTATTTAACTGTAATTGTATGTTTTGTATCTGCAATATCTTGAGATAATTGAATATATCCTCCTGAAAATTTACGAATATAGATGTCGTTTGTTCCTTTGTAATCATTTCCTGGGATAACTGAATTGTTATAGCTATCTGAACTTCCACTTGTCCCTGGTTGTGTTCCAAAAATATATTCTCCACGAATGGTTGTCATACCTGCAACAGAAGTAAAGCTTAATTGGCCATCAAAACCGATATATTGTTTAGCAGTAGTTTTGTTTTTTGTTGAAGCACTATCACCTGTGACTACATAAGCACTATCACCTTGCATTTTCCAAGTTTTAGTTGTGGGTTGAAAAACTGATCCACTATAAATAGAAGCTCCAAGTGCGTATTTCATATTTGCTTCTGAATTTGTATATGTTAAATGAGCAATGAAGTCTTTACCACTTTTCACATCAACACCGATTGCATTTCCTGCAAGAATACCTGCATCAAGTTTTAATACATTCCAAGGAGAAGTTTTAGGGGCTTGCAAAGTTACCATTGCACCTAAATCACGTTCACTAGGAAATAAAGTTTGAATAATTCGGCTACGCTCTGGACTTTCACGAGACGAAGATGAATATTCGATTTCGTATCCGAATGGACGATTGAAAATGCCACCTTTAAGAGTAGCAACACCAGCCCATGGATCTAATGCAGATACGTAAGCTTCTTTCAGTACTACGCCTTTTTCTGTAGCATCAATATAGAAAACACCCACACATCCGTTATCAGTATAAGTAGCTTTAAGACGACCACGACGCACACCGAAACGGCTAAATGTAGAACCTGGAGTTGCAATAGCATCAGCTTTTTCACCAGCATTTGCTCCTGCACCCACTTTCATATCTTTTGATGCATTACCATTCACATCAATTTGAGATGATTGCCATTCAGATTGAACATAACCACTTAATTTCATTTTTTTCAATACAGACGTATTGTCTTCTAATAACGTGATACGTTGATTCAATGCTTCTACTGGATCAACTTGTGCCTCTTGTGCAAACCCTAC
>JBAXGL010000136.1:0-6857 GCA_037139375.1 Bacteroidales bacterium
CTCCTGCCAAAAGAGATTCTTCCGATTCGAATGCTAAAGCGAGATCCCCGGCACGACCGTGCAAGAAAACACCCAATTTAGCGGCTTCCACAGGAGTGTAGCCTTGTGCCATTAGTCCTGTCAGAATGCCTGTCAGCACATCGCCTGCACCAGCCGTTGCCATTCCCGGATTTCCAGTGCTATTGAAAAACAGATTCCCATCTGGCAGTGCAATGGTGGTATATGCGCCTTTCAGGATGATGATGAGTTGTAGCCGCTGAGCTTCCGATTGAGCTTTAGTGATTCGCTCCAACGTGTTTTGGCTTGCTCCAAACAGACGGTCAAACTCTTTAGGGTGAGGCGTCAGGATGCTATTTTTAGGCATTCGCTTCAAAATAATCAGATCTTTGGAGATGATATTGAGGGCATCGGCATCCACCACGCATGGGTTCTTATAGGTTTCGAGCAGCTGTTTCAATCCTAAGTGGGTCTTGTGAAATTTGCCAATTCCCGGACCGATACCAATGGCATCGTACAACTCAGGTGTTTCAATAGTAGAAATGAAGGTGGTCAGTTTGTCTGGTTTCGAAATCGCTTCTGGCACTGCGGTTTCAATGATTGCATGATTGATTGATGCACTTTGTACAGTTACTAGCCCTGCCCCACTGCGCAAAGCTGCCTTTGTAGCCAATATCACAGCTCCGGGCATTCCTTTGCTGCCTGCCACGATGAGTGCATGACCGCATGTGCCTTTGTGAGCAAATTTCGATCGATGTTTCAATAGGCTCGAAACCTCCTTCTCTTCTAAAAAGTGATACGCAGTGGCCGTTTGCTCAATCGCTTTAGGATGCAACCCGATATCGAGCACTTTCCATTCTCCGACAAATTGTTCGTTTTCGGGCAGCAGAAAAGCAAGTTTCGGGAATTGAAGCGAAAGTGTCAGATTGGCTTTCACAACAATTGGATTTTCAGAAAAGTTATTCTCCTCACCATGCAACCCCGAAGGAATATCGATAGCTACCACGTAATTGCCGGAAGAATTTATTTGAAGAACAGTTTTTGCAACATTATCGGCCAAGGGGCGGTTCAGTCCTGATCCAAAAAGACCGTCAATTAAGATTGCATCTTTGGGGAGATTTGGATTTGTTGGATTTTCAACCAGGGAATCAGGAAATTGACGAAGCAGTTCGGTTCGGTTGATTTCACAGTCTGGCGATAACTCGCTGGTGGGGCGAATAAGATATGTTGTGACGTTATATCCGTCCTTGAGAAGCAGTCGTGCTAAAGCCAAAGCATCACCACCATTATTCCCAGGTCCGGCAAAAATGCAAACAGGATGTTCGATAGTGAAGCGGTTGGTGAATTCTAAATGCAAAGCTTTCGCTGCGCGTTCCATCAGATTGATAGACAAAATAGGTTCGTGTTCGATAGTGAATAAATCGATTTCTCGGATCTCTTTTGTTGAAAAGAATTTCATAAAATAGAGTTGTTTGTGTGTCAATGCTCACAAAAATAATAAATTTTGAACGTATTGCTTCAATCTTCACCAAAATTTGTTTGTGGAAGTGATTATCTCGCGTTAAAATTATATATCTTTGCCTTTCAGGTATATATAATATGTTAATAAAATAAGAAACCGGTATGTTTAAGAATCATCCTAAAGGATTAATTGTGGCTGCATTAGCCAATCTTGGAGAGCGTTTTGGATTTTATACGATGATGGCTATTCTCGTTTTTTTCCTTCAAGCTCGCTATGGAATGACGGTTGCCGAATCGGGCAGTGTCTATAGTTGGTTCTACTTTGGCATTTATGCGTTGGCCTTGTTAGGCGGATTTTTAGCAGACAATTTTACTGGTCTTGGTCGTACTATTCTGGCAGGCATTATCACCATGCTGCTTGGTTATCTGATTCTTTCTGTACCGGGAATGAGCCTGACGATTACCTACATTGCGTTGTTTGTGATTGCGCTGGGTAATGGTCTTTTCAAGGGAAATCTTCAGGCACTGATTGGAAACCTGTACGAAAAACCACAATACAGTGCACAACGTGACTCGGCGTTTAGCATTTTCTATATGTTTATCAATGTAGGTGCATTCTTTGCTCCAACAGCTGCTGAAGCGATGCTCAATAAATTGTTGCAAGGTTCAGGGTTTATCTATAATGGAGCAGTGCCTGCCATGTGTAATGCGTTCAAGGCAGGTGATCCACAGCTCGACATCACTAAATTTCAAGCGTTGGCAAACAGTGTAAGCCATCAACCAGTCACCGATCTCACCTCTTTTGCCAACTCTTACATCACAGCAGTTTCCACTGGCTACAACTACGCTTTTGGTATTGCCGCAATGGCTATGTTGATTTCGATGACCATCTTTATCGTTTGGAAACGCTTTCTGAAAGATGGTGACTACAATAGCAAAACGGCTGTTGCACAAGGCGTCACCATGCAGGAGATTTCACCCAAAGAGTCGAAAGAGCGCATCACAGCTTTGTTGATGGTGTTTGTGGTGGTCATTTTCTTCTGGATGTCGTTTCATCAAAATGGTTTAACTCTTAGTCAGTTTGCAAAAGATTACACCACGCCATCGGTCGATAAGTTCACCAATCTGTTCTTCAATATTGGGTCGTTTTTGGGTGTTATATTTGCCATTGTGGGGGTTGTATTAGGCATTCGTAAAAATGCAGAAGGCAAGCGCAACCCATTCGGATGGCTGATATCAGCGGCAGGTTTGGCAGTAGTGTGGTACTTCTACCGCAACTTTAGCGACTCGAATCCCATTACACCTGCTAAATTCCAGCAGTTTAACCCTATCTTCATTGTGGCTATGACGCCTGTGGTGGTCGGCTTTTTCGGTTGGTTGGCATCGAAAGGCAAAGAGCCTTCTACTCCCCGCAAAATTGGATACGGAATGATTATTGCCGCATTTTCATTCGCACTGATGATGTTGGGATCGTTTCACCTCACGGCACCGAAGGAGCTCGTGGCAATGGGCACCGAATATGCGTCGCCCTATTTGCTGATTGGCACCTATTTTTCGCTGACTATTGCAGAGTTGTGTTTGAGTCCGATGGGCATCTCGTTTGTATCGAAAGTAGCTCCACCTAAATACAAGGCATTGATGCAAGGTGGTTGGTTGGGTGCTACTGCCATTGGCAACAAGCTGTTATTCGTAGGAAGTTCGTTGTGGGAAAAGCTCGAACTCTGGCAAATTTGGTTGGTATTTATTGTCTGTTGCATGATTTCGGCATCCATTATTTTCGCTATGATGAAGTTTTTGGAGAAAGTGACCAAAGCAGCCTGACCATTCTCTAAACGTTTGTGAAACAGAGGAGATACAATTATCGAATCTCCTCATTGTTTGCTTTTAATAACCCATAAAAGTGGGGTGACTTTGAATTTTATTTCATAACTAGCGGATAAATATGTACTTTTGCAACTTATTTCGATAGGTAAGCAAATTAGATGGTGAAAGCAAAGCTCTTTCAGATTCGCATTAAGATTAGGTATATTATATGACAACAGTCCAAGTTAAAGACAAGGTTTTTAAGCCTTACCTCTCAGAACAGCAGATTTTAAAAAAGATCGAAGAGTTGGCAGAGCGCATTAATCGCGACCTGGCTGGTAAAAATCCGCTTTTCATCTGCGTCCTCAATGGTGCATTTATGTTTGCATCCGATTTGATGAAGAAAGTGCATATCGATTGCGAAATTGCATTTATCCGGCTCAAATCGTATGAAGGAACAAGCTCCACAGGAGTTACCAAAGAGATCTTGGGCTTAGTAGACAATATCGAAGGTCGCACAGTGGTGTTGATTGAAGATATTGTGGATACCGGACGTACATTGGTCGGACTATTTGACTCGTTGAATAAGCAAAACCCTGAATCTATAAAGACAGCCGTGTTGCTTTATAAACCAGATGCTGTGGAGTGCGATGTAACACTCGACTACGTGGCATTCGAAATACCGAACGACTTTATCGTTGGGTATGGTCTTGATTACGATGGCAATGGACGCAATCTGAATGATATTTATGTAATTTGTTAATTAGAAAAAGATGCTTAATCTAGTAATTTTCGGAGCTCCTGGCTCTGGAAAAGGTACGCAAAGTGATTTGCTTGAAGCGAAATATGGCTTGTTCCACATTTCAACAGGTGACGTTTTGAGGGAGAAAATCAAAAACCAGACCGAACTAGGGAAGAAGGCCGAAGAGATCATCTCGAAAGGTCAGCTTATCCCCGACGAATTGATGATCGAAATCTTGATGAAGGTCATGAGTGATCAACCCGACGCAAAAGGGTTTATTTTCGATGGTTTCCCACGCACTTTACCACAAGCAGAAGCCCTCTCGGTGATGCTCAAGCAAGCTGCCAAAGACATTGCCGCAGTCATTGCGCTCACGGTTAATGAAGATGAGTTGGTGGAGCGACTACTTAAACGTGGACAAGCATCGGGTCGCTCAGACGATAATCTGGAGACGATTCAAAAAAGATTAACGGTTTATCGTACACAAACAGAACCTTTGATTGAGTTTTACAAAAACGAAGGAAAGTTTCACGCCATTGAAGGTGTTGGATCGATTGATGATATTTTCAACAAAATAGACGCTGTAATACAAGCGTTATAACATCTAATTCAAGGAAGGAAGCCACGTTTGAGAACTAATGCGTTTTTCAAACTGTGCTTCCTGATTTTTTCTCAGGCAAAATCAATTGCTTGTTGCTCGCAACTAAAATTATGGAATCAAATTTTGTCGATTACGCAAAGATTTATTGTCGCTCAGGAAAAGGCGGAGCGGGCTCAAGACACCTTCACCGCGACAACTGGACACAAAAAGGCGGTCCTGATGGTGGCGACGGCGGTCGTGGTGGACACATCACGCTTCGTGGCAATCTGAATCACTGGACACTGATGCACCTCAAATACAAGCGACACATTTTTGCAGGCGATGGCGGTTCGGGTAGTGCCGATCGCTCCACGGGCAAAGATGGTGCCGATATCGTAATCGACGTTCCTTGCGGAACAGTGGCGTACGATGCCGAAACGGGTGAGTTTATCTGCGACGTAACCTCCGACGGTCAACTCGTCACCTTGATGAAAGGCGGTCGGGGCGGTCAGGGCAACTGGCATTTTCGCTCATCGACAAACCAAACTCCACGCTTTGCTCAACCCGGCGAACCAGCCATAGAGCGTGCCGTAATTCTCGAACTCAAACTGCTTGCCGATGTTGGGTTGGTAGGCTTCCCTAATGCAGGAAAATCGACGCTCTTATCAGTTGTTTCGGCAGCCAAACCTAAAATAGCCGACTATCCATTTACCACACTGCAACCCAACTTGGGCATTGTAGAATACCGTGGCGATCGCTCGTTTGTGATGGCAGATATTCCGGGCATTATCGAAGGTGCAGCAGATGGAAAAGGTCTCGGACTACGATTCCTGCGCCACATCGAACGCAATTCGCTGCTACTGTTCCTCGTACCTGCCGATAGCGACGACATACACAAAGAGTATTCTGTTTTGTTGAACGAAATCAGCAAATACAACCCTGAGTTGATGGACAAACAGCGCATCTTGGCGATATCCAAATCGGATATGCTCGACGATGAGTTGATTGCTGACATCAAAAAAGACCTGCCCGAAATACCTGTTGTGTTTATCTCTTCGATTATCGGATTGGGCATCATGGAGCTCAAAGATTTGATTTGGGAAGAGCTCAACAAAGAGAGCAACAAAGTGACTGAAGTGAAACACCGCAATCTCGAAATCCGTCGTCTCCCCGAGCAACAAGAGGAATGGGACGAGAACTTCGATGAAGATGATATTGAATACAACGAGGATGATGAGTTCGATTGGATTGCCGACGACGAAAATTGATTTACTGCGTTACAACTTGTTGGCGCAGCATCCCGAAATCACACATTTCACCACTTCACGCGCTGGAGGCGTAAGCATAGGTGACTACTCTTCTCTGAATTTGAGCGAATACAGTGGAGATAACATGAATACTGTAGCTGCCAATCGTCAGCTTTTGTGCCAAGAGATTGGCGTGCAGACTTCTCAACTTTTTATACCTTTTCAGACTCACGAAGATCGCGTGGCGGTTTTGGACAATGCTTTTCAGTCGCTCTCCGCATCGGATCAAAAGGCTTTTCTAAACGGCGTAGATGCACTCATCACCTCAACGCCAAACATTTGCATCGGTGTCACCACTGCCGATTGTGTTCCCATCTTGCTCTACGACCCTGTTTCCAAAGTGGCAGCTGTCGTTCACGCTGGCTGGCGTGGCACGGTGAAACATTTAACCAACAAAACGGTCGCATTGATGGTATCGAGGTTTCACTCCAACCCCACAGATATTGTCGCGGTAATTGGTCCATCCATAAGTCCCGCAGCATTTGAAGTCGGAGAAGAGGTGGTTACCGAGTTCACAAAGAGTGGTTTTTCCGATTGCATTCTCACGAATTATCCCAAACCCCATATCGACCTGTGGGCTGCCAACCGCCAAGATTTGATAGAAGCTGGATTGCGCTCCAATAACATTGAAACTTCCGGCATTTGCACCTTTACACACCACGAGCAGTTCTTTTCTGCCCGCCGATTGGGCATTCAGTCGGGAAGAATCGTAACAGGGATTGTTATTAATCTGAGTCCGTGATAATTCGAGATCAGATTCCTCAATAAGGTTAAGGAAATTGTTCTTCTCGTTTTTCTGCTAAGGTTTAGACCTTATTTGCTGATTTTTCAACCTTAGTAGACATGGCAATAAATTCCAACGAACCTTATTACCTTATTTTCAAACGGTTATTAATTCCACATAAACTTTTACCTAGAATATTGGTTATTAGTTAACACATAATTTCTCCCAGTTAGTATGAATAGA
>JBAXGL010000137.1:0-6815 GCA_037139375.1 Bacteroidales bacterium
ACGTTGGCTATCGTGATGCCTGGTTTGTGGAGCGTGCTTAAAGAGGAGAAAAAAGCAAAGTTGTTGCAATACGGTGCTCGTGTGTGGAATATCACAGAAGGAACTGAAGAAGAACGCGTTTTGGCAACAATTGCACGAACGGAATCATTCTTCCATTCGTTGGATATTCCTACCAAATTGGCAGACTACGACGTGAAACAAGAGACCATAGACCGAATTGTAACGCGTTTTGAGAAACGTGGATGGAAGGCTTTTGGCGATCGTGGATTGGTCACACCTTCTGTAGTAAGACAATCGTTAGAACATCAATTGGTGTAATATACTTTTAGTTCCCGCAGATTACGTAAATATCGAAGATTCTAATTCGGTGTTAGGTGCGAAATCTGGGGAACTTTTTTACTCTATCTCAATGTTGTATTTCGAAAGAAGTCCGACCACACCTGCCTGAGAGAATCGGGCTTTTTTTATGCGGTTATTTTCGGGATCGATGATGTAGTTGTACGCTGTTCTTAAGTCAGCTTTTTCGAGATTCGTCCGATCGAAAGTCGCACCAGCCAATTCGCATTCGATAAAGGAAGCACTGGTGAGATTTGCTTCCGTAAAATCGACTTCCTGCAATTGGCAGTTTACGAATTGTGTCTCTTTCAAATTCACTTGGTAAAACGAAGAGAGGTTGAGCTGACAATTCGTGAATGAAGCGGAAAAGAGAAATTTCCGGCAATCGTCGAAGTGCAATCCCAACATTTTACAGCCTTTGAACTCGATTTCTCTGAAAGTGGTGTTGTGTATTTTTGCCAAGCTAAAATCGCAATTCGTGAAACTACACTCTGCAAATTCGATATTCGATAAGTCGCAACCTGCAAATGAGCAATTGGTAAAAATGCAGCGGTCGTATTCTGCAATCTCAATCTCTGTTTGGCGAAAGTCGATGGAGGCAAACTCTTTTTCGTCGATGTAAGTCATTCTGCTATAGATAGATAATTTTTTATTTCATTCTGACCTCTACACGATTGACTTCACCACTCAGATAAGGTTTCAGTCCATTTTCGTTGAGTAGCTTTTTGAGTGAAATATCGTTTTTGAGAAGTTGATTGAAGAAAATGAGTGATGTTGCTCGCACTACTTTTTGCACTTCTTTTCGGTTTTTAGACCTCATTCCATGCGTTTCGCCGCCTTCGCTGTCGCTGAAATCGAGGTGATGGGCATTGTTGAGCCAAACAAAGACGTTGTTTCCGGTTCGCCCCCAATATTCGAAGGCATCGTATCTGTTTTTTGCCGTCAGCCCGTTTTGCTGCTTATCTTCAGTCCCCGTTATGCCGAGTAGCGGAGTGGATAACGAGTAAAAACTCTCTTGAATAAAGAACGGCTCACCAACGCCTTGTGGCGAAAGGGCCACACAGGCTGACACGCGTTTGTCTTTCATACTTGGCAAGAGACCAGTTCCATAGTTAGTTCGGGGTTCCAACCAATTTTGAGACGGATTCATGCCCGCAATCACCATACTCGTAAATGCACCATAAGAGTGACCAAGCACCCCAATATGTTGAATGTCTATTTTGTTTTTCAGCGTTTCGTTCGATTGGTTCCAACTGATTGCCTGATTGATAGCAAAACTCACGTCTTTAGGTCGCGCAAGAAACTCATTACCGTCGTGAATCATATCATTCAGGTTCTTGAATATGCGAAGCGTTCGTTTTAACCTTTTGGTGTTGCTACCCACGTGTTCGAGGCAAAAAACAACATATCCATGCGTTGCAAAATGGTGTGCCAACGCAAAATGGGTATCCCAATCGCCACCTGCTCCATGCGAAATAATAATCAAAGGATAGACCCCTTTTTCGGTGGGGTAATGCACTTTTATGGGAACATTTCTCGAACGACTCGAATCAGTGATGTCTCTGAATTCAACGACGTCGGCACTGTATTTTCCATTAGCCGAATAGTCTGTTTGTGCACAAATATTGTTGTGAATGGCAACTAAAAGCAGGCTTAGCAGAATGAACTTCTTCATTTGTTTTCGATTAAAAGTTAACCAATCAATTCGTGTATCTTTTGTACAAATCGCTCGATATCTTCTTCGGTGGTGTCGAAAGCACACATCAGGCGAACTTCGTTGGTCTGTTCGTTCCAGATGTAGAAGGGAACCTCCTCTTGAAGTGGCGCAATCCACTCTTTGGGCAGAATGGCGAATACGGCGTTGGTCTGCACTGGTTTTGTGATTTTGATTTGTGGAAATGCGCTCAGTTTTGCGTGAAGCTGTTGAGCCATTCGGTTGGAGTATGTTGCCGATTTAATGCCTAAATCGTCTTTCAGCAATCGGTCGAATTGTGCGGAGATAAAGCGCATCTTTGAAGGCAGCTGCATACTCTGTTTCTGACGGAAACGAAGTGTTTTTGCTAAGGTTTTATCGAAAAATACCACCGCTTCGCCAAACAGCAGACCAACCTTTGTGCCACCGACCGACAGAATATCGACACCGGCAGTTTTGGTCATTGCCTCCATCGAGCAACCCAATCCCACTTGAGCATTAAATAACCGTGCGCCGTCCATGTGAAGAAGCAATCCGTGCTCTTTCAGAACTGCTTTTATTGCTTTCAGTTCGTCTATCGAGTAGAGCGTGCCATATTCTGTGGGTTGGGCTATGGAGAGCACACTTATTTGCGGATGGTGTTCGTCGCCGATGCGGATGATTTTTTTACGAATGGTTTCTGGTTCGAGTTTTCCATCGGCATTCGTGGGTAGGGCGTAGAGGCGACAACCGGTGAAACGTTCTGGTGCGGTCGATTCGTCCACATACATATGAGAAATGTCGGCACACAAAATGGCATTGAAAGACTGCGTGGTAGTACCGATTCCTAGCACGTTTGCGCCTGTGCCGTTGAACACAAATGTCACTTCAATGTCTGATCCGAAGTGTCGTTCAAACTCACGTTTTGCTTCGGCGGTGTAGTCGTCGTTTCCATACGAGCGAGCGTGTGAAGTGTTTGCTGTGGCTACGGCTTCGAGCATTTCGGGTAGTGCTCCGGCATAATTATCGCTGGCAAATGATTTCTTCATAATTAATTTGAGGTTTGAAATTTCAAAAGTAATAAAATGAATTGTTATATTTTTATTTTGAATGAAAAAGCGTCAACAACAAGACAAATCCTGTTATTAACGCTTAATAATCTAATTATTCTAAATGATTTGGAATTTTCAGTGCAATATTTTAGAATCTATCTGTGGATAAAACTACTTTCGCGCCTGGCATTTGAACATCGGCTGATTCTTCAGCTGAAATGATTATCTTGCTTGGTTTAAAAGATGAAACAGTTTCAAATGATCCAGTCAATTCTCTCGAGAAGAAACTAGACGAACTTATGACTTTACCAATATTCTTTGTAACATCTTGATCTGTAACCATCCACACAATATATGTCTCTTTTGATGGTTGCAATCTGTTCACTTCGGCTAAGTTGTAAAGTTTGATTTGAATAGCGTAATTTTTGTTGTTGTCTTTGGTCACTTTCACATAACCTCTTGCAGCGGGTACAACAGTTGAAGTTAAAAATGTGATTTTCTTTGCACACGAATTAAAAGATAATACCAATATTATGGTAATTATCCAAAGAAAAAACTTCTTTGATGGGCTGCTTAATTGTAATGATTTCATCTTATTAATTATTAAGTAAATATTTGATATTCAGATTATTCAAAATTAAATTGAATTGCTTTAACGATGTAAAGTTAAGGTCTGTCTAACCTATAAATGTTACACAACTTTGGGAATATGTTATAAGATTCACACATTGATAAAGAAATGTAACCATCTGGATATTCTAACACACAAGAGGCTGCTTCAAATCAAATTGAAACAGCCTCTTGTATTATTCCTAAAATATCTCTTACAAATTTCTCATTTCCTTATCAGCATTACTCTGATCAATGACTTTCACATCAAATAATATTTGTTTTTCCACCTCTTTTCCTTTGATGGCCTTATATAAATTTTTTACTCCATCGTACCCCATAGAATGAAAATCTTGCTTCATTGTGGCACAATTCGGATTGTTTTTGATATATTTCAACAACGGTTTTGATACGTCAAAAAAGACAGCAACACCACCTCTATTCATAAACTTCAAAAGCGAAGGGATACTGTCTACACCTCCTAAAACAGGAGTGCCCCAGATCATTTGAACACCATTGATGTGACTGTTTTTATTCAAGTTATATTCGAGAAGTTCTTTTCCATAATCAGATATTTCAAAAGAGTAGATTACATCCGAAATCTTGACATTTCCTATCGAATCTCTGAAACCATCTAAACGCTGTATCAGATTGTTTGCGCTCATTCCTCCACTCAGAATTAATACCTGATCTGGGTTTTTATTGGCTTTTTCATATAGTTTCAACATCGTTTTGGCACACACATTTCCTGCTTTTTGATTATCCGTGCCAATATAAAATAAACGGTCACTACCCGGACAGTCAGAATCAAATGTAGCCACTTTTATACCTGCTTTGATTGCTGCATTGATAGGTTCTTTTAAGGCCTCTACGTCGTTGCAGCTAATTAATATACCGTCGACTTTATACGCAATAAGATTTTCGATAATTTCTTTCTGTTTCGATGCATCAACTGAAGTTGGAGCTTCCCATGTTACAGTGATATTCAGATCTTTAGCTGCTTCGAAGCTACTTCTTTTCACTTGGTCGAAAATTGTGTTATCAAATTTCGGAATCACCACAATAATGACATTTTTCTTTCTTGCACCACTATTTTTGCACGAAAAGAAACCACCCATCAAGATAGATAGGATTAATAAAAACATCCAATGCTGTTTCATAATGTATTGATTTTAAAGGTTAGTTAAAAAAATATCTTTAGAGATAAATTGACTAAATCAATACGGAAAGAGATTTGACTTGAAAATTGTAAAATTTATATATTATTTAAATCAATTTCACTAATAATATAACATTCTAGAAAGAAGTTTGTTTAGATAATCGTTTAAAATCTATCTTTGTATATAAAAGTCTATACAATAAATTAATTCAGACTTTCATAAGAATTTTCAAAATGAAAAATATTTTTTCAAAAGAAGTTGTTTGGGGTATTATTGGAGCAGGAGATGTGTGCGAAAAGAAGAGTGCACCAGCGATGAACAAGATTGTCAATTCGCGGATTAAAGCAATTATGCGCCGCAACGCAGCCAAAGCAGAAGATTATGCACGTCGACATGGAATCAACGAATGGTCTACTGATGTAGATCAACTTCTCTCCGACCCCGAAATCAATGCAATATACATAGCGACTCCTCCCGACTCACATCTTGAACTAACGCGTAAGGCTGCAGCAAAAGGAAAAGCTATTTATGTTGAAAAACCAATGGCACGTTCGCATCAGGAGTGTGTCGAAATGATTGAGATTTGCAAAAAAGCAGGAGTACCACTTTTTGTTGCGTACTACCGGCGCACATTGCCAGGATTTACACACATTAAGCAGTGGATTGACGAGCGTGTGATTGGAGATATACGCTATGTGAATATCGAAATGATTAAACCATTAGAATCAACCATTGTGGCACAATCTGAAACAAACTGGCGTGTGCAACCAGAGATATCAGGTGGTGGATATTTCTACGATTTAGCATCTCACCAACTCGATTTTCTGGATTACCTTTTTGGACCAATAAAAGAAGCAAAGGGATTCTCAAGAAATCAAACTGGTAATTATTCGGCAGAAGACATTGTTACAGCAACATTTGAGTTTGACAACGGTATACTTGGAGCCGGAACATGGTGTTTTACAGCCAGTTCGATTGCCGAAAAAGAGTTGATAACCATAGTCGGCAGCAAAGGCAAAATTGAATTCAATTGTTTTGCAGACTATTCTATTGTAATGGAAACAGAGGAATTAGGTAGAAAACCCTACCAATTAGAAATGCCCGAACACATCCAAATGCCATTAATCGAATTGGTTGTAGATGATTTATTGGGAAATGCAGTTTGCCCGAGCACAGGCGAAAGCGGAGCACGAACAAATTGGGTAATGGAGCAAATTTGCAAAACAAATTGAAACAGTGAGTTGCAACTACTTTTTCTTCTTGGTTTTCTGAACTGACCAACCAAATTTTCCGATTTGTTTTCCTAGTTCATAATAGTGTCCATGCGAATATGCAATCAGATTCGCATCATAGAGTTTAAACTGACCTGTTTCGCTGTCGAGGTACTTATCGTCGGCCTGCACATTCACCACATCGGCAATAAACATATCGTGTGTGCCCAACGGCATCACTTCACGCACTCGGCACTCGATGCAGACAGGCGATTCTTCGATAATTGGCGCATTCACTACTTTTGCTTTGCCGGGCGTCAGTTTCATTTCTTCAAATTTATTGAAATCTTTCCCAGACTTCACTCCCACCCAATCTGTGGCAAACGCCATATCTTTTGTTGTCAGATTAATGACAAACTCCTTATGCTTCATCAGAATAGGATGCGAATGACGACTTGGACGAACTGAAATGTAGCACATCGGAGGGTCGGTGCAGATGGTCCCCACCCAGCTAACGGTTACCAGATTATACTCCTCGGGCGTTGCGCCACAACTTACAATCACGGCAGGCACTGGATAAACCATGGTGCCGGGTTTGAAATCAACCTTCATCAGAGCAGTTTTAGGTCGGCTTTTTCAATCACCCTACGGCAATAGCGACATTTAAATTTAGACTCTTCGCTACTTAGCACTTTGAAACGTGTTATCATCGGTTCGTTGTTGGTGATACACTTCGGATTCGGACAGCGCGCAATATCGATTAATTCATCAGGCA
>JBAXGL010000138.1:0-6730 GCA_037139375.1 Bacteroidales bacterium
GCGCAAATGGATATGCTGATTGATGCCAAAATGGCAATAACTATTTGTTTCATAATAGGTTATGAATTGTAAATTGTGAATAAATAAATTGTGAATAAATTACCGAAGCTCTTTGTTGAGTAGACGATGATAAGCCATCTCTTCGTACTTCGTAGAGGGTTGTCCCCAATTGGCAAATGGATGAATACTGATTCCGCCTCGCGCGGTGAAAAGTCCTGTTACCTCAATATATTTCGGATTCATCAAGGCGATAAGGTCTTTCATGATTACGTTTACGCAATCTTCGTGAAACCCACCGTGATTTCTGAAGCTAAAGAGGTATATTTTCAGACTTTTGCTTTCTACCATTCGTTGTGCAGGAATGTAGTCTATCAAAATAGTCGCAAAGTCAGGCTGACCGGTAATAGGGCAAAGACTAGTAAATTCAGGACATTCAAACCTGACCCAATAATCGTTTTCGGGGTGTTTATTATCGAATGCTTCAAGAATTTCAGGAGAATATTCAGATGGATATTCAGTCTTATTTCCCAATAAGTTCAGGTTGAGGCTCATAAGGTTTTGCGCAGAAGTTTTTCGCGTTTTTTCAGATAACGATCCAATCCACTATTTCTGAGCATACAAGCCGGACATTTGCCACATCCAGTAGCCATTATACCGTTGTAACAGGTCAGCGTATTGTGTCGCACCAAATCAAAAACACCCAACTCGTCAGACAGCTGCCAAATCACCTCTTTGCTCTTGAACATCAGCGGAGTATGTATTTCGATGTCGGACTCTAATGCCAAGTTGATGGTTTTCTGAGCTGATTTCACAAACTTCTCTCTACAATCGGGATATCCGCTGAAATCGGTCTGTGAGATACCCGTCACAATGTGCTTGATACCATAACTCCGAGCTAAAATAGAAGCATAAGTCAGAAAGATGAGATTACGACCTGGCACAAAAGTGTTTGGTAGTTCATCTTTAGGTTTTGGAGCTACCTCGATGTCTAAATTGGTCAATGAATTGTCGATGGCCTTGCTTAATATGTCAATCGTGATTAATTCGAATGGCACATCAGCTATTTTGGCAATTGTTTTGGCAACTTCAACTTCGTAATTGTGACGTTGACCATAGTTGAAACCTACTGTGCGCACATCTTTAAACTCTTTTTTTGCCCAAAAAAGACAGGTAGTGGAGTCTTGACCACCAGAAAAAAGCACCAAGGCAGATTCGTTGTTCTTCATTATATTTGACCAATTTTTAATGGATTATATGAAATGTCCTCATCGTAAACATCCTCATTCTCTACTTTTTTCACCCATTTTACCACTGCATTTGTAATGGGTAACGCTAATATTTCGTAACCTGTTTTCATGGCAGTTTGTGTAGCAATCAAGATGAGCAGTTCTTTGTTTGGCAATACACCATAGAAAGCGATGGTGAAAAACACCAAAGAATCAAAACTTTCGCCAAAAATGGTAGACACCACAGCACGCACCGAAAATCCTCTTCCTTGTGTAGCCACTTTCATTCGGCTCATAATAAACGCATTGAGGAAAGAACCGCACAAAAAAGCCAGAAAACTTGCTGCTGCAATTCGTTGGGTATTCCCTAGAATGGTTTCAAATGCGTGTTGATTCTCGAAGAACGGTGATGCCGGCAGTACAATGCTGATCTTGAAAACGGTGACAGCCAGAAAGTTCATCGCAAATCCAATCCAGATTATCAAGCGAGCTTTGCGATATCCCCAAACTTCGGCAATCACATCATTCAGAATGTAAGAGACTGGAAAGATAAGTAATCCTGCCGTAGCAGTAATTCCAAACACGTTGATCAGTTTCGACTCAACAATGTTTGCAACAATCAGGCATACGGTGAAAAGTATGCCCGTAATCATAAAAATGACGGAAACTTGTTTGTTCATAATTCTTGTTTTTTACGTGGTTAAGCAAGTACACGGAAACATTTTACACTTAAAATGTCGATTAAATTCGGGTGCAAAAGTATATATTCTTTTTCTAATAAAAGAATATTTTAACTTTTTTAATGGATTATTGTAGCGTAAGTTGTGATTTGAATGTGTTGATAATCGAAAAGCCTAAATTTGATTTATCGACTGATTTTAAGGAAGTTGTTTTTGGCAATTTAGATTGGCTTAAAATAAGTTGTAGGTTGTTTTAAGTACTCTAAATTCTGTGCGTCGATTTATTTGATTAGCAACTTCTTGTTGCTGAGGAGTAAGTTTTAGAATAAACTCTTCTGACAATTCATCCCCCTCTTTCAGAAATGAATATTGAGATGCCATTGTCGCAGTCACCACTTTTGGAGTCGATTTGCCATAACCTTTCGGTGTCAGTCGTTCTTTTTCAATTCCACCAGCAATCAAAAAGTTGACAACCGATTTAGCACGTTCTTCCGATAAGCGTTGATTGTATTCGGGGCTACCATTCATATCGGTGTGCGAACTCAATTCAATCGTGATATGCGAATTGTCTGTCAATAGTTTTATCAGTTTGTTGAGCGACTCGGTTGATTCGGGGCGTAAGGTGGCTTTATCCACATCGTAGAAGATATTGTTTACTTGTATCGGTTTCGCAATAGGCAGCAGGTCAAAATCAGCTTTGAATGTGGCATCTTTGGCCAAATCACCCACTTCGATGGTGCGTGTAGCATTCAGATAGCCTTTGAATGATGCTAAAAGTTGGTATTTCTTTTTACGTTCGACTTTAAACTTGAATGTGCCATCTTTCTTGGTCGTTGTCTTACTGTTCAATCCATCGTCGCTTACAATGTGAAGATTAGATTCTGGCAAAATATCGCGACCTGATTTGACACTACCTTCTACAAAAAACTTTAAGCTCGGTAGTTCGAATGAGTATATGTGATCGTATCCTTTTGCATCGCCACGGTTCGAACTAAAATAACCACTTTCGTCGAGTCCGGCAAATGTGATGCCGAAATCATCGCTGCTCGAATTTATCGGTGTTCCCATATTTTGCACTTTCCAATGACCATCATTCGTTTCGATAGCTCTAAATAGGTCTAATCCTCCCAACCCTGGTTGTCCGGTAGATGCAAAATAGAGTTCACCGTTTTCACGAACATAAGGATACATTTCATCACCAGGCGTATTGATGTCGGGTCCAAGGTTTTCCACAAATTTGACTTTTCCATTATCAAGAGCAGCTCTCCAAATGTCTTTTCCTCCTAATCCACCTTTGCGGTCGGATACAAAATAGAGGTAATCGCTTTTAGGTGAAATAGCTGCATGGGCTGCCATTTCAGAAGAGTCTTTCAAAACTCTCATTTTTTGGAGTTCACCCCATGTAGCTTGGCTTCGTTTGGTCTGAAATATCTCTGCTGGCGATGCTGCTTCGTTTGAGCGACAACGCGTCACATACATCATGCTGTATTCGGCATTAAAGCAAACCGATCCTTCGTCATATTCACTGTTAATCGGACCTTCGGCGAGTTTGGGAGCTTCCCACTGACCAATGTTGTTCTTTTTTGACACAAATATATCGGAATTTTTCATCCCAGTAACCTCACTTTTTTTCTTGCCAGTGGCTTGGTCGCGATATGAAGTGAAGAAGACTTGGTCAAACTCTTTACCAAACAGCATCGGCGAATATTCGCCTTGCTTCGAGTTCAGCTTGGGTTCCGATTTCACGATATACCTCGTTACGTTTTTTTTCAACGAATCAGCCATTTGGCATCCTTTTATAGCACTCACCGCCATTTGATTGGCAGAGTCGGTTTGCAAATAAAGTTTGTATTGCTTTATGGCTTCAGCGTATCGGCCTTGTGTGTGATAGAGTTTGGCGAGATTAAATCGAAGCAATGGGTCTTTCGATTTCAGTCGTTGAGCGTTGTTGAGGTTCGTTTCAGCCGGTTTCAAGCGTTGGATAGTTTCGGCACAAATTCCCATTTTCAGATACACTTCTGCTTTCAGTGCCGGGTTTTGATACGGAATATTGAGCACGCATTTTTGATACATCTCTAAAGCAGCATCGTAGTTGCCAACTTCGAAATGAGCATTAGCTTTTTTTATCGATGCTGTTTTGCACGAATAAAAAGTTGAAATAAGTAGTAGAAATATGACGACGATTGTTGTTCTAGAATTCATCGAAAAGTATGTTCAAGACTGAAATAAAGACTCCTTTTTTGCTCTTTGCATTGTAACAATAAACAGCAAATATACCTTTTTTATTGCATTCGCCACCGATTTTGGGAGGAGAAAAGGTGAAAATAGACAAACAAATCGAATCCTTACAAATCTAATAGTCCTTCGGGGATGTCCATCAAAATGGTTTTTTCCACATCGTCTACTTCACAAACATATTCGTCGCTCGCAGGAACTAAAATTTCATCTTTCTTGTATTTCACCACAAACAGCACGTTCATGGTTGAGTTTTCGATGTCGGTAATCACACCTATCTCACCGTGATTTTTATCGTGAACGGTGTATCCAATAAAGAAATCGCTGGCGGTATCCTGCTCTTCATCGCTGGGTAGAAACGATTTTGGGAAAAATATTTCTTTATTGATGAAAGGCTTAGCTTTATCTTCGGTCGTGATGTTTTTTAGTTTTAGCAATGCGCCGTCGTCCGAACGGAAGCGGTACTCTTCGATGAAGAAGGGCACGAAAATACCATCCATTTCGCATACAAAATAGGGTGAATCGGTGCGGTCGAATACATCGTCGGTGAAGGTGAACGACAGCTCGCCGTGTATTCCATGCGGTTTATTGAAATGACCGATTGAAACCAGTTCTTCTCTTTTAATCATATTATAAATTTTCCGCAAAAGTAGACTCTTTTGTCTGAAATGCGTTTACAAAAGTGTTAAATTGTTGTCTTTCTTTGTGTTATATTTCCTAAAAGATTTATTGGTTCTATCGCCAACGATAATATTTGGGCTACGAGGGGCTGATGAGGCGGTTTTATATCTAAGCGATTATTTTGAAGATGGTGGTGTCAGACCTTTTAAAAGGTGAGATTGAACGTCAAACTCCCAATTGACTTGACGACCCTTGTATTATTAAGTTAAAAGTGAGATTAAGTTATGAGTTGTTGGATTTGCTTCTGGGTTTTCTGATTAAGAGGCATTTTGCCCACAAAATAAATTTTATCGTGCTAGTTATTTGCCTTAGAAACACTCTTTTTGTCATCTTTTCACTATTTTTGAAAATATTTTCCAACTTTGTGCAACCAAACGAACCCTTCGTTGCGTCTAACAGACAAATAACCAATTAAACCCTTGTAATTATGAAAAAGTTAGTTTTAGTTTTAATGATGGCATTGGCATTAGCAAGCGTAAATGCAAAACAGAGTGTGGTGGCCGTGACTGCCAAAGTGGATACAGCGAAGGTAGATACGGCATTGGCCAAAGGTGGAGAAACGAAGGATATCGAAGAGTTTAAACAGGTGATGAAAGCACTTGGCGAATCGGGTATTCTCGATAAAGGCAAAGACATAGGTGGTGAAAACCATTGGGATGTGGTCGGTTTTGCAGCAATTACTTCTCCTTTCATTGCTGGTTTTCTGATTGTGTTGATAATTCTGATATTCAATCATCGAAACAAAAAAGCGAAATACGAATTGATGGCAAAAGCTATAGATGCCGGTAAAGAGATTCCTTCTACGTTTTTTGATGAACCGAAGTCGAAAAAAGCAAATAAGTCTCCCTTGCAAAGTGCTCTTTCACTGATTGGTATTGGCATCGGGTTGTTCATTATGCTCTGGTTTGTCGCCAATCATAATGTGGCTTTTGTAGGAGTTTTACCTTTACTTATAGGTGTAGGTAAGTTAATTGCCTATCTTATTGAAGGCAAGAAAGAGTCGAAGTTGATAGCCAAAGAAAACGATAAAACTGACGATGATCAGCAAGTCGGATGACATCCTGTTGGTTTCGCAAGTCGTCTTGTTTGGCAGTCATAAGGCTTTCGAGCAGTTGGTGCAGATATACCAGAGTTCGGTGAGGCGGTTTTTCCTCCACCTGACTTTCGGAAATGAAGCACTGAGCGACGATTTGGCACAAGAAACCTTCATCAAAGTCTACCTTCATTTGCAATCTTTCAAAGGGACAGCTGGGTTTTCGACCTGGCTGTTCCGGGTTGCATACAATGTTTATTATGACTATATTCGCAGCAGTAAATCGAATCGCGAAACTGGCTACGAAGAGGTCGGTATACACCTAGAGAGTGAGCGCACAAACAGCGATTGCAAAATAGATGTGTATGAGTCGATGAAGGTGTTGAAGCCAGATGAACGTACGGCGGTTATGCTTTTTTACATGGAAGATCATCCGGTAGAGAAGATTTCTAAAATAATGAATTGCCCCACAGGAACAGTGAAATCGCACCTGTCGCGCGGAAGAGAAAAATTAGCTGAATATTTTAAAAATACAGGATATGAGCACAATTTCGGATAAAGAAATCAAACATTTCTTCGAGTCACAAAAACAACCCATGGCAGATAATGGATTTTCGAAACGGGTGATGAAACAAATTCCGAAACCTCGTCGCGAGAACCATCCGTTGATTGTCTGGGGATTTGGTGTGATAGGCTTTATTATTGCACTCTTCTCTGGCGCTTTAATCAATGTGGTGGGGTCTTTGGCTATATTTGGTCGGGAATTGTCGCACGCTCGCATACCTGATTTTTCGCCATGTATGGTGTATGCCGTTGTGTTGATTTCGATGGTTGGTTTTACAGTGAATTTATTCAAAAAGAGTTGGTCATAGAGG
>JBAXGL010000139.1:0-6699 GCA_037139375.1 Bacteroidales bacterium
GAAGTGGACAAAAAAACTGGCAAATTCAAACTTTCGCGTAAAGCGTTGTTGCCACGTCCAGAAGCTAAAAAAGAGTAATAAATACTCTATTTAATTATAAAGACCACTCTGAAAGTAAACTGAGTGGTCTTTTTTTTGAAGTTATTCATTTTTGTTATTAGATTCCATGTTGATATAAATATTTGAAAAAAAACTACAATTATTCAAACAATCAATCGAAATCTAAACAAAAAGGTCTATTTTTGGAAAACTCAAAAACAAATTTAATAAGGACTTTCAATATCATTGCTTAAACTAAAAGATTATGCCTAAAAGACTATTCCTTAGAAAATCACTTACCCAACTTTTTGCTGAAGCAGAAAGTAACGAACATGGTTTAAAACGTCACCTCGGACCGTGGAATCTTACTTTTTTAGGAATTGGAGCCGTGATAGGAGCCGGAATCTTTGTCTTGACAGGTCAAGCTGCAGCACAATATGCCGGTCCAGCCATTGTTATTTCATTCATAATATCGGGATTAGCGTGTGCTTTTGCAGGACTTTGCTATGCCGAATTTGCGGCAATGATTCCAATCGCAGGAAGTGCCTATACCTATTCATATGCAACGATGGGTGAGTTTTTTGCCTGGATAATCGGATGGGATTTAATTCTTGAATATTTGTTTGCTGCGTCTACTGTAGCAGTCGGTTGGTCTGGCTATGTGGTAAGTTTTTTGCACGATTTTGGTATCAATATCCCTGCACAACTCTCGGCAGCTACAGGTACTGTGATGGTGAACATTCCTGAAATTGGATGGAAACCTGAAACAGCTCAGTTGATTAAAAACTTGGCACAAAGTGGAATCAATTCTGGATCTTTAGAGCACATTACGGCGGTCATCAATATACCAGCAATGGTTGTAGTCGCAATTATCGCAATCTTGTTGGTAATTGGCATAAAGGAGTCTGCTAATTTTAATAATGTGATGGTGATAGTGAAAGTGGCTGTTATCATATTGTTTATAGCAATTGGTTTTTTCTTTGTTAAAAATGATAATTGGATTCCCTTTATTCCCAAAAATACAGGCGAATGGGGACATTTTGGATGGAGCGGAGTATTACGTGGTGCTGGAGTTATTTTCTTTGCATATATAGGTTTTGACGCTGTATCAACGGCTGCTCAAGAGACTAAAAATCCCCAGAAAGACATGCCAATCGGTATTTTGGGTTCTTTGAGTATTTCGACTATTTTGTATATTTTGGTCGCCGTAGTTCTAACAGGCATTGTAAGTTACACAACACTGAATGTCTCTGATCCAATTGCTGTTGGTGTAAATTCGATGGGTCAGTCGATGTTTTGGTTACGCCCAATCATCAAAATTGCTGCTATTGCAGGATTAAGTTCGGTTGTTTTGGTTATGCTGATGGGGCAACCACGCATTTTCTATTCCATGTCTAAAGACGGTCTATTGCCCCCAATCTACTCAAAAATTCACCCAAAGTTCAAAACTCCATACGTTAGCACCATTATTACCTGCTCAGTAGCAATGATTTTTGCTGGTATTTTACCTATCAGTATTTTAGGTGAATTGGTTTCTATTGGTACTTTACTTGCATTTGCAATTGTATGTGTTAGTATCATTGTTTTAAGAAAAACACAACCTGATATACCACGTCCGTTTAAAACACCTTGGGTGCCAACTGTTCCTATTCTAGGTGCATTGATTTGTTTTGCACAAATGGTTTCACTTCCTGTCGACACTTGGATTCGACTTTTTATTTGGATGGCAATCGGACTTATAATCTATTTCGCTTATGGACGAAAACATAGCAAAGTTCAGAAAGCAGATAAAACAGCCATACTTCAAAAAGGTGAATAATTGATAAAATTGCATGAATAGATTATTCCCAAAGAATAGCTGTTGATTAAATTAAATTATAGAAAGCTGCGATTATCCAATGAAATACTGTTAAATGCATCGTTTATTGATGGTGAATAGAATTAAATAGATATATTATGCTTAACTTTACCAAGTTTTTATTTAAATATTTTCTATGACAACATTAAAAATTGGAAATCTAACAGCAACAATTCCTATTATTCAAGGAGGAATGGGGGTTGGAGTATCATTATCTGGCTTAGCATCTGCCGTTGCTAACGAAGGTGGAGTCGGTGTAATTTCTTGTGCTGGCTTGGGATTGATTTATCGCAACACCGCAAAAGATTATATGGAAGCCTGCATTTTGGGGCTTAAAGAAGAAATTAGGAAAGCAAAAGAAAAAACATCTGGTATCATTGGAGTCAATATAATGATGGCTTTAACGAACTTTGGTGACATGGTGAAAACGTCAATAGCTGAAAAAGCAGACGTGATTTTCGCTGGTGCTGGTTTGCCACTTGATTTGCCTAAATACAGAACTCCTGACTGTACAACTAAATTAGTACCTATCGTTTCCTCTGCAAGAGCCGCAAAGTTGATTTGTGAAAAATGGAAAACATTATACGACTATCTTCCTGATATGGTGGTAGTTGAAGGTCCAAAAGCTGGTGGTCATTTAGGTTTTAAAGCAGAACAAATCAGTGATGAAAACTTTGCAATCGAAAAATTAATACCTGAAGTTGTAAAAGAAGTTGCAGTTTTCGAAGAGAAATACGGGCAAGAAATTCCTGTAATTGCTGCAGGTGGTATCTACACTGGTGAAGAGATGTACAATATTATGGAAATGGGAGCAAAAGGCGTGCAAATGGCAAGTCGTTTTGTAACTACCTATGAGTGTGATGCTGATATCAAATTCAAAGAGATGTATATCAAAGCAGAAGAGAATGATGTTGAAATTATTGCTAGCCCAGTAGGAATGCCTGGTCGTGCATTGAAAAACGAATTTTTAGATAAGGTAAAACAAGGGCTCACTCGTCCAAAATCGTGTCCATATAACTGTCTTCGCACATGCGACTACGAAAAAGTTCCTTATTGCATCATATTAGCTCTGTACAATGCATATCAGGGGAATATGGATAAAGGATATGCTTTTGCTGGAAGCAATGCGTATAAAGCTCCACGTCTATTCTCTGTTAAAGAGGTGATTGATGATGTGAAAGAACATTTTGAATCGGCAAAAGCGACTGCATTGGCAGCATTGAAGCACTAACAGATAAATATTTCATTGAAAGACCTTCGAGTGCAATCTCGGAGGTCTTTTTGTTATTATCAGTTTTTTGTAATTTTGCAACTCAAATAATCACAATTAATTTAATGAGTCTTTCTGAAATAGTTTTCCCTGCCGAATGGTATCCTCAAAGTGCAGTTCAGCTCACGTGGCCTCATGTCAATACTGATTGGTGTGAATTGCTTGATGAAGTAATACCTTGTTTTATTAATATTGCTAAAGAAATAAGTAAAAGTCAAAGGTTAATCATCGTAACTCCTGAGATTGAAAAAGTGAAAAGTCAGTTATCTGATATTGCATTAGAAAATATTAGTTTTGTTGAAATGGAAACTAATGATACTTGGGCGAGAGATCACGGACCCATTTCCGTATTTTCTGATGGAATTCCGACTCTTTATGATTTCACTTTCAACGGTTGGGGGATGAAATTTGCAGCCAATTTCGATAATCAAATAACAAGTAGATTGGTTGAAGGCGATTTTTTTTCGGGTGATGTTAAATATAGCAATCAACAAAATTTTGTATTAGAAGGCGGAAGCATCGAAAGTGATGGCAAAGGCACTGTATTGACTACCTCTGAATGCCTGCTTTCTGAAAACAGAAACGATAAATCTCGCACTGAGATGGAGGAAATTCTCACCAAATTGTTTGGACTTAAACAGGTTTTATGGCTAGATCATGGTTACTTAGCGGGTGATGATACAGATAGCCATATCGACACATTAGCTCGGTTTTGCGATTACCAAACAATCGTTTATGTGAAATGCGATGATAAAGACGATGAGCATTTTGATGCACTTACAAAAATGGAAGCACAATTGCAACAGTTTCGCACAATTGATGGTAAGCCTTATCGATTAATCCCTCTTCCAATGGCGAATCCAGTATATTACGAAGGTGAAAGAATACCTGCCACATATGCTAATTTTTTAATTATCAATGGAGCAGTATTGTTACCTATTTACAATACAAATAAAGATTCTGAAGCAATTTTGCAGATGAAGCTGGCATTTCCTGATAGAGAGATAATTGGAATAAATTGTTTACCTTTGATAAAACAACACGGATCTTTACACTGTGTCACTATGCAATTTCCTCAAGGTTTTGTTCATGAAATAACACATTTATGAAAGTCGGAATTATACAGCAGTCCAACACTTCAAATATCAGAATGAATATTGAGAAGTTGAAGAATAATATTACTGTTTGTGCTCAAAAAGGGTGTGAATTGGTTGTTTTACAAGAATTACACAACGGGCTTTATTTTTGCCAAACCGAAAACCCTGCTATTTTTGATCAAGCAGAGCCAATACCTGGTCCTTCTACCGAAGAATTTGGGGAATTAGCAGCAAAATTAGGCGTTGTCATTGTCCTTTCTTTATTTGAAAAACGTGCACCTGGAATTTATCATAATACGGCTGTTGTGATTGAAAACAATGGTACAATTGCTGGTAAATATAGGAAAATGCACATCCCTGAAGACCCAGCTTATTACGAAAAATTCTACTTCACACCAGGTGACTTAGGGTTTTTACCTATTAAAACCTCAATTGGCAATTTGGGTGTGTTAGTTTGTTGGGATCAATGGTATCCAGAAGCAGCACGACTAATGGCACTAGCTGGTGCTGAGATTTTGATTTATCCTACTGCCATTGGTTGGGAATCAACAGACTCGCCTGAAGAAAAGCAAAGACAACTTGATGCGTGGGTAATTTCGCAGCGAGCACATGCAGTTGCTAATGGATTACCTGTAATTTCTTGCAATCGTACCGGATACGAAGTAGATCCTTCAGGTCAAACAAATGGAATTCAATTTTGGGGGAATAGTTTCGCTGTTGGACCACAAGGAGAGTTTATTGCAAAAGCCTCGAACGACAACGAAGATATATTGGTTGTCGATATCGACAAAGATCGTACTGAAACTGTTCGTCGTATGTGGCCCTTTTTTAGAGATCGACGAATTGATGCTTTCTCAAATTTAAACAAAAGATATCTATAGTGCTAATGATGCACTCAAATATTAGGCTAAAAGGGTTGGCATAAAAAAATCCTGCAATTATTACTTCATCGAAGTCTAAATGCAGGATTTGTTTACTTTCCATTTATTGATTTATCTTTTTGAATACATTTTGTCGTAATATTTCTGGTAGTCACCACTAGCCACTTCTTCTACCCATGGCTGATTTTCGAGATACCAACGGATTGTTTTTACAATTCCTTCAGCAAACATTGTTTCAGGATACCAACCCAGTTCATTCTTGATTTTTGTTGGATCAATAGCGTAACGTTGGTCATGACCCAAGCGATCTTTCACATAGGTGATTAGACTTTCGTTAATCCATTCAATGCTAATTTCGCCATTTACAATCTCTTTCTTCTTTAATACTTCACGATACGTCGGATTTTCTGTCATCAGATCGCGAATAGTCGAAATAGTTAATTTTACGATTTCTATATTTTGTTTTTCGTTGTGTCCACCTACATTGTACACTTGACCGACCCGACCACCATTGACAACTGCATCAATTGCTTTGCAGTGATCTTCAACATACAACCAGTCTCGCACATTGGTACCATCACCATAGACAGGCAACGATTTTCCTTCAAGAATATTTTTGATAATAAGTGGGATTAGCTTCTCTGGGAAGTGATAAGGCCCGTAATTGTTTGAACAGCGAGTTGTGGTGACTGGCATTTTAAACGTTTCGTGATATGCTTGTACGAACAAATCAGAAGAAGTCTTCGAAGCACTATACGGACTTCGCGGATCCAATGGTGTGGTTTCCATAAAATAGCCTTCTGCACCTAAACTGCCATATACCTCATCTGTGGAAACCTGATGGAATTTCACACCCTCTTTCCAAGTTGGGTAGCCATTTTCGTCTTTCCCAGTCACCCAATGTTTACGAGCTGCATCGAGTAGATTTTGTGTGCCAAGAATATTGGTAATTAAAAATAATTGAGGATTTTCAATACTACGATCCACATGGCTTTCGGCAGCAAAATTGACGACATAATCAAAATTATGCTCACCAAATAGCTTATTAGCTAATTCCTTATCGCAGATATCACCTTTTACAAAGAGACACCTTGGGTCTTCGAGGTCTTCAATAATTGTTCCCAAATTACCGGCATAGGTTAAAGCATCAAGAACAACCAATTTAATGTCATCGTTGTATTTTTTCAACATCAATTTCACAAAATTGGCTCCGATAAATCCGGCTCCACCGGTCACTAAGTAGGTTTTCATACGTGTTTGATTATTTTACAAAAATTCGATTTCTTTAGCTGATTGAGAGACAAAGATAAAAATATTTTTGTTTCTTTCTTTAACGGATTAAATTAATTTTAAAGCCGTAATGAAAGTATGCAAATTTATCATCAGCAATTTCGCATTTTAGACTTTACTACTTTTAACTTATTCATGGCAAAAATTTAAAAAAATCAAGAATTAGGCAAATTAAATCATAATAGTATCTGAAATGTTGTTATTCTAAGAATTATCGCATATATTTGCGTAATTGCATCTCAAAATGAAACAAATTAGTCAATA